>JAJSDS010000139.1 GCA_028580875.1 Nitrosotalea sp. | reverse complement strand
CTATAAACTGAGTTAATGGTTTGTCTTTTAGTCCCATCTGTTTTCCTACTTCTTCTGCAGTCTTTGCATCAACGTTGCCAAGTCCTACTTCTCGTATTATTTGGTTTTTAACAGATTCTATCTCCACACCACCTTCTCCTGATGCAATTATTGTATAGCATCTTTTACCTCTGTTCAAAAACAATGAAAGATAGAGTTCTTTTTTGATGTCTGCCATCTTTTCAAGTAATATTGCCTTGGTCTTTTCTCCCTTGACTACCTTCTGCATAATATCTGGATACTTTAATTCAAATTCATCTGCATTTTGGCATTTCTGAATTGCACCTGCCTTTCCTCTGCCTCCTACTGCCATCTGTGCTTTGATGACAAATGGAAATCCTAGTACTGCTGCATCCTTTCTACCCTGTTGTATATCAGTAGATGTCAATCCTTTTGGGATCGGAATTGCATAATCTGCAAACAAAGATTTTGCCTGATACTCTAGTAGACGCATTGTGATTTTTCATTTTTATGGTCTTTATAATCTGTTTGATGTCTTGCTAGACTGTGAATCCAAAAATGTTGTTTAGATCTAGAATGAAATGTGTTATTGTATGTGGTATGATTTGGATCAAAATTGTGAAATGATCTTTCTCTGCAGTTTACCACATGTGGATTTTTGCATAATACAATTATACTAGTACGACGATTTCAACTAAGGTTTCATAATTACATTATGATACGAAAAGTGTTTTGGGGTCGGTACCGAGTGTCAAATGACACCCTCTTGCCTGGTCCGGCCACCAAAACTATGAATATTTTTCATAATGGTATTTTTAAGCCTCATTATCATAAAATTCAAATTTTATGATATAATAGATATACGAATCTAACTGAATTGCTCTTCCAAGGTGTCTACACACTGGAGGAACAAATCCTTGCTTTTTCGCATAAGCCAATTTGGAAACTCGTCTAATGTAAAGACGAATTGCTGCTGAAAGCTTGGAACCACTCCGCCTCCTGATGTGATAACTTGGACTATGATGTACCCTTCAGTAATGGTGCAAACTGTCTCTTGGTATGCTTCTTCCTCTTCCTCTAACGTGTTTCTGTATAACACCAAGGGGGTCTTGGTCTTTGTAACGTGTGAAGATGCTTTTTTTAGTAAAACGGCAAAGTGTGAGATGAGCCAGCCATCTAGGGTTATTTGTTTTGGCATGGAATATTGTGTATTTTTTTATTATTTAATACAATGGATGAAGCGCTACTCAACGGAGATTCGAATCTTTTGACCATCTAGATCTTCATCTTTGTAGTTTTTGGCCTTGTCATCAAACTCTATCCTTTTGACTCTTACAAGGTAAGCAAGATCTGATTGTTTTTCTTTTGCCATCTCAAGTGATTCTTCATCAAGACCCAAGATGTATGCTGCATCCAATATGTCAGTTGGGGTGTATCCTCTTTCCTTTCTTAATACTTGCAACCTTCTTGCAATGTCTCTTATCAGTCCCCTTGCCAGCATCTCACGATTTCTGGTTGTACTGATAAATACGATAAGTGAATCACGATTTGACATTGCATAACCTTCTTTCTCAGAATAGCCTACTATGAAATCCTCTTTTGATAATTCGATTTTGTTGTCTCCTAGATCAAACATGTACATGCCATTTTTCAACAGGCTGTCTACAATTACACTTGGGTCTGTCTGTGAAAACTTGTCTAACAGTCTTCCCATGTCTTGTTTTGCCTTGGGGCCAATTTTCTTTCTTTCAAGTTCTACTTTGGGAATTATTGGAATTTCTTTTTGTAGCAAATCTGAGACTAGTTCCAACCCCTCTGATTTTTGTAATTCGATGATGTTGTATTTTTCTACATTAAGCTGTGAAAGCAATAGTTCTGAAAGTGATTCCATCTTTGCTTTTTGACCTGGTTCCACGCAAATTATTGCCTTGTCAAGTGGCCATCGCCTCTTGAGTTTGCCCTTCATTCTTGCAGCGGCTGATACTGAAACTGCTTCTTTCATCAAATCAAATGCCTCCTCTACCTTGTCATTTGTAAGTGAAGCTTGGGATGTTGGCAAGTCTTCAAGAAGTATGTTCTTTTTCTCTGCAAACATGGTGCCATACAGATACTGGGTTGTAAATGGACAAATAGGATGAAGTAGTATGTCTAAAATTCTAAGTATCTCAGCAAGCGTGGCATAAATTGCAAATCTTCTTTCTTTTTGGGAATCATCTTCTGCCCATAACTCTTCACGTGTAATTGGGATGTACACTTGACTTACAGAATTTATCAGATAATCATCTATTGCTCTTGCTGCCTCGTGGAATCTACACTTGTCCTGTGATTCTGTAACTGACGCAATTAGTTTTTGAAGTTTTGATAAAACCCAAATCTCTGCTTCTTTTAGAAGATTTTTCTCCTTTGCCCATTGTATGTTGTGTGTTTTATTGTACTTGTCATATTCACTATTTTGTTTAAAGTACAGATGAAGATGGTACAGAGTACTTAGTATCTGATATGGTCTTGACACAAGCTCATCTGTACTAAAATTAATTGGCTCAATTGGACTTGATTTCCACATAAAGTATAGTCTTATCAAATCAACAGAATATTTTCCAAGCAATTCGATTGCATCCATCACATTTCCTTTACTCTTGCTCATCTTGTTGCCGTTCTTGTCAAGCACATGGCCCTGGAACAAAAATGACTTGAATGGTGCAATTGGTGCGTTATTGAAAATTACATTTTCTATCAATAAGGTGTATGCCCATCCTCTTGTCTGGTCTATTCCCTCTGTTAAGAAAAGTGCTGGTATGACTTCCTTGTATTCTTCATCTGAAAGTGATGCATATGGTGCAGCACCACTGTTGTGCCATGTGTCCAAAACAAATTGTTCTCGTTCCATTTTGTTTCCGCACTTTTCACATTTGATGGATATGTTGTCTATCCACGGTCTGTGTAACTCAAAGTTTGGCCCGTCTGGCAAGTCAGATGCTGATTTTACTATCTCATCTCTTGAGAAGAACCACTTGCTGTGGCTGCAACTCTTGCATTTCCACATGGGCAGCGGACATCCCCATATGCGTTCCCTTGAGATGCACCAAGGATGCTTGTCTTTGATTATCTCCAAAAATCTGTTTCGTGGGGGCTCAAAAAAGTATTCTACACTTTCTGCTGCCTTTATTGCCTTGTCTCCTAGTCTGTCAAGAAAATAAAAAAATCCTCTTCTTGCAAGCCAGAGAAGTTTGTGCTGTGATCTCCAGCACAATGGGTATTGGTGTTTTATCTTGCCAATTCTAACTAGCGCACCTTTTTCCTTGAGAGAATTTATTATTTTTTCATCAGCATCCCTTACAAATAATCCTGCATACACTCCGGCTTCATTTGTAAATTTGGCTTCATCATTTATTGGATTGAAAATTGGTATTGATCTTTTTGACGCAATTTCAAAATCCTCTTCTCCGTTTGCAGGGGAGAGGTGCACAAGACCACTACCTGTTTGAATATCTACAAAATTTTCCGCAACTGCAATGTGAAACTTGGGAGATCTTGAAAATTCTTCCAGTCCTGGAATTTCATCTAATAATGGATGTATGTATTTTTTCCCTTCAAGTGTAGATCCCTTGACAGTTTTAGTTACTACAAATTCTTCTATCCTTGCCTCTTTCATGAATTCTTCTAATCTTTTTTCTCCAACAAGCCATGTTTCATTTCCAACTTTTACATGAACATAATTTTCATCAGGGTTTAGGCCAACCATGGTATCTGTAACTAGTGTAAATGGCATTGTAGTCCAGACAATCAGGTACAGATCTTCGTCATGTAACTTGACTTTGTAGTAAAGGGAAGGGTCTACTACGGTGTCGTACCCTTGGTTTACTTCGGCATGACTCAGAGATGTCTGGCAACTTGGGCAATATGCCACCACCTTGTATGATTCTGATAAAATTCCAATTTCGTGGGCTTTTTTCAGGTATTTCCATTCTCGCTCAATGTATTCGTCCTTGTAAGTCCAGTATGCCTTTTGCTGGTTAAATGACATTCCAAGAAGTTTATCAAACTCTACCCATTTTTCATTAAATCTGTAAACAATTTTTTTGCACTCTGCAACTATTTTTTCAATTCCGACAGACTCTATAGCTTGCGTCTTGCCTCCTGAAATTCCTAGTTCTTTTTCAGCCTGCAGTTCAACTGGAAGTCCTTGTGTGTCCCAGCCTGCGTTGAATATTACCTTGTATCCTCGCAAGGTCATGTATCTGTACCATAAATCCTTCATTATTCTTCCACGCAAGTGCCCTGCATGCGGAATTCCGTTCATGGTGGGCGGTCCTTCAATAAACGCAATTTTTTTTGTCTTGTTTTGAGATTCGAAAATTAATTTTTCTAGATCAAGTGCTGATAATTGGTTCTTTACTTCATCCTCTATCTTTTTTGGATCAAAATCGG
>JAJSDS010000138.1 GCA_028580875.1 Nitrosotalea sp. | reverse complement strand
GTCATGCTTGATATTGTAAAAGAGATGGGTGGAAAAATCGAGACTGAAAAAGATACTCTTGTCATATCTGGAGCACGTGGTCAGGTAAAGGTTACATTTGTGGACAATGACAAAAGTGCTCAAGATGGTACCATGATGAAAATATCCGTATCAGCACTTGAAGATCCTCATCGATTCGCAGAAATTTTATCCATGGTAAAAAAAAGACTCGGTCTTCTTGATTTGCCGCTTGAGAACATGCTGAGCCAACATTGGCCAATTATATCAGACAATGATCTACAGTATGTCATCCAGACTGCAATCTCGTGGTGGTCTAGTAATCCCGTATTGGCTACAAAAATAATTGGTGATACAGACAAGTTTGCCAAAGTAAAAGAATGGAACACAAAAATTAAAGAGGGAAAAATTCGCTCCACTCTTGATACGATAACACTTGGAAAGATAATTAAACAAAAAGAATCGAATCAAATTACGAAATAAATTTTCTATTTGTAATTATGATTGCGCACGTTTATTGATGTCCCACGCGTTTGAGGAACACATCTATTCTTTTTTGCAGGTCATTGTGAATCTCTGGCACAGTTCTGTTGCCATTGATGGGTATTAGTCCATATTTTTTTTGCATGGTGTGAAATTCTTGTGAAATCCTTTTCTGGTAAATTAGAAATGATTCATACATGTCCTCTGATAAGCCAATGTCTGCACCTGATTCGTAATGATCTAATGTAGAATTTTTCTGAAAGACTCTGTGTATGAGTACTGATGGTTCTACATCTAGATAAAATACAATATCTGGTTTTATTGCAAATCCGTACAAATTGTGACACCATATCCTGTCAAGACCTCTCACCAAATTTCTTGCTATGAGTGTGTAGATGTATCTATCCGCAAGTACGATATACCCTGCTTGCAATGCTGGTATGATTTTGTATTCAAATTGGTCTGCAAAATCTGCTGCATAGTATAATGCCAGGGTTTTTCTTCCCAGGTTGTAGTCTCTTTTTGCTTCAAGTATGCCCCTGCCAACAAGTTCTGATCTCTTCAGTCCGGTGTTTAGCACCGCATGTCCATCTGCTTCTAGTCTTGTAGTAATTTCTTGGATTTGTGTACTACGACCTGATGCATCTGGACCTTCTATTACTATGAGCCTTCCCTTGATTTCTATATCTTGCAGGTTTTTAATTCCATGACCGTAAAACTCCACTGTTCTCTTTCCAAGATCCTTGTATTTTGTGCGAGTCATTTTATCGTCTGGTCCTTGGCTTTGTCTGATGACCTTCTAGTAGAGGCATGATCTTTTTTCTCACGATATTTTGCTGTTCTTCGATGTTCAGAGTTCCATCAATTACTGTAAACCCCTCACTTTGCGCAAGTGAATCATATTGTTCAATTATTCTTCCCTGAAAGATTCTGTAGCTCTCATATTGGTCGTTACTCAAATTCATATCCATGCCAGCTTCGTAATACTTTAGCTTGGGTCTGCCTATCAAAATTCTGTCTACTGCAATGTCAACTGGAACTTTAAAGTAAAATGCCACATCTGGTTTTATTGCAAAATCATAAACTTTCTTGACCCATTCTGGGTTACATCCTCTTACTATGTCTCTTGCAAAAGCTGTATACACATATCTGTCTGCTAAAACAAAATGTCCAGCTCTTAGCAATGGAGAAATGTTTCTTTCATATCTGTCTGCAAAATCTGTAGCATGTAACAAACTAAAAGTAGTTGGAGTGAGCAATCCTTTCTTCTTTCCCTTGGAGGTGATCTCTTTTACCATCTCTGAAGAATTCCATTCTGATCTGAAGACACTGACACCCTTGTATGCAAGCCATTTTTCTAAAAGATGAATCTGTGTTGACTTACCAGACCCGTCTATGCCCTCTACGATGATGAGTTTGCCTCTAGGTTCGTTCCTCATGCTAGAATCACTCTTTGATGTCAAGGCAATTTTAGGTTTTATCGTAGCCAAATTCTCTATCTGTCAATGATTTTGTAGACATAATGACTGTGATCTATATAGTAATTGTAAATCTATGAAATATTAGAAATCATGGTCGAATTTTAGATTAGTCATTTCAAACTTGGAACTACAATGCATCAGACCACACCTTGTGTAACTCATAAATGCCTGAAAAATCGGTGATTGAACAATGGATTTGTTAGTTCTACGACATGGTGAGGCTGGAAGAGGATCTGCTTTACCTGGTGATTCCAAGAGATCACTTACTGCTGAAGGAAAACAAGAAATTGCAGATTTATCAGATGGCCTGAAATCATTGGACATAAAACTTGATGTAGTTTATACCAGTCCGCTCTTGCGAGCAAAACAAACTGCAGAAATTGTGGCGAAATCTCTAAAATTCAAAGGAAAAATTGAGGAACTTGATTCGCTAAAGCCTGAAGGAAGCAAACTAGAATTCTATTCTGTATTATCAAAATTAAAACAGGATTCTGTGGTGCTTGTAGTAGGTCATGAGCCATATCTGAGCGACATGATAGGTGAAGCAATATCTCAATCAGGTTGTAGGATAAACCTGAAGAAAGCAGGATTGGCAAGAATCAAAGTAATCGCAACCCTCCCTAAAATCAAGGGAGAATTAAGGTGGCTACTCACTCCGAAACACTTGAAAAAAATTATCTAGTTGTCTTACGTTTCCTATGTTTTTCATTTAGTAAAAAAATGTAAATCAGAAGTAGATTAATAGTAACATGATGAATTCCAAATGGGTAATGTTTAGCTGAAAATCTCTGTAATCGATTTAGGCTTCAACTCTGCCAAGTTAGTTATCTATAATGTAAAAGATGATGATTCATTTGATGTATATCATCAGGAAGGAATCAAAGTGAGGCTGGGAGAAGGACTCGATGAAAAAGGCAGATTAGGAAAAAAACCCATGTCAAGAGCAATTGATACTCTAAAAGTCTTCAGAGATATCATACAGTTGAATCCCATTAAATCGGTGTTACCAATTGCCACAAGTGCAGTTAGGGAAGCGAGCAATAGGGATGAATTTCTAAGTTCTGTTTCCAAGGAAACTGGATTTAATTTCAAGGTCTTATCTGAAAGGGAGGAAGCACTGTACTCTTATGTTGGTGCAATAAAGTCACTTGACATTCCTGATGTCTTGTTCTTTGATATTGGTGGAGGTAGTCTAGAAATTGTCCACGCTGAACGATTCAGGATAAAAAAAGTAATTTCATTGCCTCTTGGAGCTCTGAGGCTAACAAATCAATTTGATGGCAAAAAAGGTAAGTTGACTGACAAAAATCTTAAAAGTCTCAAAAGATATGTCTGGGATCTTCTTCCAAGCAAAAAAGACTTGGGTATGAGTGAAAATACCAAGCTTGTTGGAGTCGGTGGTGCATTGCGTGCACTGTCAAGATACGAACAAAGAATTTCAGGATATCCTCTTGATAAAATACATAATTACAAAATAAGCGACAAATCACTTGACTCTACTGTCAGCAGGCTATCTGAGATGAAGTCTGATGATCTTTCAAAGATCTCAGTTATTGGTTCTAGTAGGGCGGAAACAATTGTGGCGGGGTCTTGTGTGATAAATACATTGATGGAAAAATACAATTTTTCAAACTTGTGCGTAAGTAATCATGGACTCAGAGAGGGAGCACTTTCTATATTTCTTGAAGATCCAAAAGTGTATCATGATGGTAGTCTCACTGCTGAGCAAATTAGGAAAACAATCGGCCTTGACGAACTGCGTAAAACAAACCCTGAAAAAGAAAATTTCCTTAATACTCTGGTCTCAATCAAACTCATTTCAAAACGGGAAATGCATATACTTAATTTTGCTGAAAGAATCATGTCCGAGAAATCATCATTCAGTAACCCTCAGAGTGTATTTTATTCCATCATGGATGAGGATATGCCACTTGATCATAATGATCAACTAGTTTTGGGGCTTTCTTTGGTGCATGCACGACACACTAAAACATCTGATTGGTTATTTGCCAGATACAAGACAATCCTATCTCAGCAAGATAAGATATCATTTAAGAAAATTTCTGTATTGATTACACTAAGGAAAATTCTTGAGAGGACAAAATCAAAGGTTGAACTAAAATTACATGGTATGAGAATAGTTGAAATCATAATTTCCCAGTCTCGTTCCACTCAGATCTTCTTACTCAAAGATGCTTTGAGAAAATTTGAATCTGCGTTTGACGTCAAAGTGATTCTCTCAATGCGTCAATATCCTGGAAGCTCACACCATTCTATGCTTGAACTATAGTTTAAAGTCGATTGCTTCTGGATTTTTTTTAAAGGCTAAAACGAACGCATCGTATTTTTTACTTCGACGTAAAACTTCTGCCGCAATTATGTCAGAATACTTGGAATCACGATCTATACTCTTGAGATAGTCTATGATGATATCGTTATCATGAATTTCGCCTAATACGTCCTGAATATTTTTCAAGTTTTGTAGAAT
>JAJSDS010000137.1 GCA_028580875.1 Nitrosotalea sp. | reverse complement strand
TTTTGATATGACATCCTGTATCTTTTCAACGGAATCTGACACAAACCAGATTAAAAACTCGGCATCGTCTCGCAGCCCCAGTGTGGAATATGTCCTGAATTTTATCTGTGAATTTTTAAGTACAATCTCTACTTCTTTTGCAGATTCCTCTTTTGCAAGGTCTGCCATCCAACGCCATTTTGGATCTACTTTAAAAAATGAAAAATTGAAAAACTGCCTAGGCTGTTCGCTCATGCAGATTGGATCTATTGTCACCTTATTTAAAATCTGATCAAGTTAATCAAGTTTGGAAAAACTAGACCAAGATTCACTTTTGGAAAACATGTAATATCTTAAATTAGAGAATGAGACAAAGCAAAACATGAGCAGAAACACCAAGATGGCAATAGGAATGGGCGCCATTTTCACTGCATTTACAGTTGTAATGATTATTCTTGTTCTCCAGTCATACTAGTTTTCCATAACATTTCAAGACCAATCGGATCCGTTAAATGATACACTAATTGCTCTAAAATCATGGTAATAATCAGGCACCAGCCAATAAATGAAATAGTAATTCATGAGCTAGTCAAAGTCAACAGCATTGAAGATTTTCTGAGCATCAAGACAAATAATGTACCACTTGGTAGTTCTGCACCACCTGCACGTTGGGCAGATGGAATACTATACGAACCGCAAGGGTTTCCTCCAACACCAGAAATAATCAAGGACCAGATTGAAGGCAAGATACATTTTGCTGCAATAGAGTATACTGAGATGCCACAGTACAAGCAATATCTGAAGAACAGTACCAATAATGTTCTCTTGCCAATAATTGACATGTCACACAACGAGGCAACAAAACAGATTGCGCAGTGGCTAAAAGGTCAGATAATTTCCAAGTAGAGCAATTAGATTCCTAATTTTTCTTGGATCTCTTCGAGCTTGTTTTCTAACGCTGCCAGTCTGTCTTCGATTGATGGGTTTAGTCCATTTGGATTGTCTCGTATCAATCGTTGAAATTCTTCTCCAATGATTTGTTTTACTTTGTTTTCATCTAACATTTCATTTAGGTGTACAATCCTTGTTTTTATTCATTGTTGGCAAGGAGACAATTTTCCAAAAGTGTTAATATCTAAATGCGAGCATAGTGATGCGTTGAAGAACTGTTCATGTACTGACTGTAAATGCACAGAAGAGTCCATGTGTGAGATTTGCCCTACAGGAACATGTTGCTGTAGCCCTGTTCCACAAATAAAAAAATCTACATTCTTCTTCAATCAAGTTAAAAAATCATACCCTTCTGCTGTTGGGATTATAGTATTGTGTATCCTATCGTCTCAGGTAGGACAAGCAATTTCATTTGTGTTGTTTGGGTACCATGATCTGTTTGGCATAGTCATGTCATATGGTTTTGGTTATGGACTTGCAAGCCTGACTACATTTTGTAGCATTCTTGGAAGATATGGTTCAAAACAAGGTTTGGGTGCTTGCTGCTCCGCCATAGAACAAGGAAGTAAAATTAGTCTTGTTTCAAATTTGAAGAACACTTTTAGCTATTGTTGGATTGGAATGAAGATGGTTCCACACTTGTATGAATTGCCAAATCTAAAACATGTAATCAAGACCAGCATTTACATTCTGGTCACTGCAGAAAGTGCGTGTATCCTTACTGCGGAAACTGTGAACCTTGCATTTTTCAGACAGGCAATGTGGTTGTCAATGCCACTAGGATTGTTTGCAGCAGCGTTTGTTGTTACTGCAATTGAAAGTTACAAAATGACTAGAACTAAAAGATAAGACCCATAAATATCAGGAACAAATACCATAGTCAATTAGATCTCTTAACATTTACACGCAAAGCCTTTTAATCTGAAAATGACTACCCATCATTAGAGAAGATAAGCATGCAAGTAGAAAAAAAAATTATGCAGAAAGAGGAAATAAAAGAACTTGTAGAGAAGACTCTAAAAGACCACAAAGCTATCTTTGAACGACTAGACGAAGTTTGATTTTCGACATTACAGAAGGCAACATTAGGGCCATCCATGTTGAATTGGAAGATAAATTTCCTTTAATGCAAAAAGGCATAGAGAAAGATGGACTGATTCAAGCTTTAATCGAAAAACAGAACCGAGATCTTTTTGGAACTACTAATCCATATGATAACATATACCTGAAAGCCGCTGTATTGATGGAAGGACTGATACGATGGCATATTTTTACAGATGGCAACAAACGCACAGGATTAATGTCGACTCTAATCTACCTTTACGGCAATAAACATTATCTTGCAATTCCTGTAGACTCTGTACGATTTTTGATCAAAATAGCTTCTACAGAAGAAAATGATGAAGATGCTACCAATGCACTAATCAAAGAAATTGCAGATTGGTTGTATGAACATAGTGCTACTGATGAAATGGAATTCTTTGGAAAAGTAAGCAAGTATAACACACTTCCAGCATTGAAAGTTAATTTGTTAAACTTGTTTGGTTTTAAGAAAAAAGCTAAAAAAATAACAGATTATTGGTATGCGGTAGATACTGGTCATACAGATTACGTGCAAGAAGCTAAGGAAACATCACAACTCATCAAAGAAATTATGTATGGCATGGTAGCTCAAGTTTGGAGTACATTCCGAGCAAAGAAAAAGAAACAAACCTCAAAACTGAACAAGTAGAATTTCCAATCATCAAATACTACTTTTTCACAGATCTATCAAAACACTTATTATTTGAGAATGGAAAATTTTCTCAAATGCCAAGCATAGACCAACTGAACAGACCACAAAACAAGCTAGAGCCAATAGAAGGTGTCATCGAGAGCATTAGCGAACCAAGAACCGTCAACCTCAAAACTGGCGGACAAGCCCAAGTCGCAGATGCACAGCTAAAAGATGAGACTGGACAGATCAAGCTTAGCCTATGGGATGCTCAGATAAAGATGGTAAAACAAGGTTCCAAAGTAAGAATCGAGAATGGATATATTTCCACATTCAGAGGCGAGAACGCACTTAATGTAGGAAAGTTTGGAAAACTAGTAGTATTAGAATTCTAGATATATCTGCTGGACTGATTCTTCCCTTTTCTCCAATCAACTATACCTAGTATTGCACCAGATATTGTCACAATAATTCCGATAATTAGCAAGAATCCAGCCTCTGCCAATGGAAGTATGTTTTTGACAAACGGTGAGTTGGGGTCAGTTAATGCCTTTGACTTTTCAGGGTTTTCTGTAAACAGCATCACTACAGTTATTGGGACCTTGCCTTTGTTTTCTACATTAAAGCTGTATGTATCCGCTTTTGGCACATCAAATGATTTTATAAAAATTGGATCATTTTCTGTAAACGAGCCAAACTTGTCTCCAAAGATGTTAGATATTGAAATTGCTACAGAATCATCTGGGTTATAATCTACAATGTGAACTCCCCACATCAGTGGCACTTGGGCAGCACTAGCAGTATGCGAAAAAGTGTATGTGTTTCCCGCATCAATTGTTACCTTATCAGATACGCTATCAAACAGGCTTTCAGGCGATGGAAAAAAATCCCCGCCTTGGGTGTCAGACGGCATCTTTGGCAAAACAGAATATGCAATAGATGCGGCAAGTGCAATCATGACTGCACCGGCAATTGCAATTATCGGTCCGCGTTTTTTCATCCTAGCTGATGTACCCCAATTTTTTATCATGCTGCGGCATTGGCAACGAATCCACTCCAGCCCTTTGTCCCATTTGTTCCTCAATTGTTTTTACCAAATGTTCAGTGTCTTGTGCTTTTTTTGTTATTCCCGCAAGATCAAGTTTTAGGTTTAACATCTTTACTAGTATCTCAAGCACAATCTTTGATGCCTTGGCATCAACTACATAACCAGATGTTTCACCAAGAAGACAAATTCCTGTAATTCCTTTTCTTTTTCCCACGCCAATGATAAGGCCATTCATCCCAGTTATGCTTCCGCTATTCATGATGGATACGCCATAATTTTGAAACTCTTGTACAATTTGTGGAACTGTACTTGTTCCATAAACTTTGGGAGTCTTTGAAAATGCTCCTGTGATGTATGCAGCAAGAGTATAGATTGTTTTTACTCCAAGCTTGTCGCAAATTTTTGCAATCTCTTCTGCCATCTCATACTCGCTCTCAGGAGTTACAGGTTGCGCGTCACCGCTCAATAATACGAGATCGCTTGTTTCACCCTTTGAATAGTAAAATGTATTTTTCATCAGATCAGTTGTTCCATCAGACTGGATCAATACCTGCGGTGGAAATGATGATGAAAACATGTTTGCAAATGGAATTGCTTTTAATTCTTCAATCATATGATCAATTGCAAGTTTTCCAACATATCCACTCCCAGGAAAACCGCAGACAAGAGACGGATTTTTCAGTTTTGGCATTTCAGTTATTTCCACAATGATATGTTGAGGAATAGACAATACCGTTACGGAAAAATTAATTCAATATTAATTAAGCGTAGGAATTCTACCTGCGT
>JAJSDS010000136.1 GCA_028580875.1 Nitrosotalea sp. | reverse complement strand
GTAACCTGCAATTTCGTTCTTTAGACCCTTTGATCTTACAATTGCAATTTCATTTAGAACCTTTTTGTTGTGTGCAAAATCAGTATCAAACTTTCCTTTATAAGCAGTCATGAGTTCGGTGGAAATTCGTCTGATTCTATTCACAAGGTGGATTGGCTAAAGGGGTTTTTTATACCTATACACCAAGATACGAATCTACATTCTTTTCTACAATGAGTAACATCTCATCATATGTTTTTTTTAGGATATTAGCTGCACAAAAAAGAACACTTGGAAGGAATGTTATTTGCGCAGTTTTAAGACCAAAACACCTAGAGAATCTCACCGGCCCATCAGTTTCTAACAATATTTTATCTAGACTAGTCTCTGAAAGAAGAACTTGTTTATCACCAGCATAAAGCACTGCAGGACCATAGGATACAAAACAACCTAGTTCCATTGCTTTTTGTAATTGTGCTTTGCTGCCAGAAAACCAATGAAGTAAAACGCCTTTTAGTGAATAGGAAGGAAGTATGGAAAATATTTCATCTAGCGTTTTTCTTGAATGAATGGATACAGGCTTGTTCAATTTTTCTGCAAGCAAAAGCATTTCTTGAAAGACCTGTACTTGTCTTGAAAATCCAGATTCATCTGAAACATATGTCTTGTCAAGACCAATCTCACCTATACCTGATATGTTACTAGAGTTTTGAGTGATTAGATTCACCATTGTATTTAGATCATCGTTTGCCTTTTCAGGATGGATACCGATAAATGGTAGAACCAGTGGACTACGTCGACTTAGATCAAGTGTAGACTTTGAGCTTGCATTATCCATTGATACGCAACAAGCCCTAATTTTCATTTTATCCATTGCCGTAAGAATGTACCCCATATCACCAGAATACTCGCTGTCTGATAGATGGATATGAACATCAGTCAACCAGGCCATTTGTTATATATTTGACCATGAAATAGTGTGTATAAATCGATCCTTGCATAGTTTTTTTCCACTCAAAGTCTTTTATCAAGGGTTTTCTGATTTATGGACATGACAACATCTGAATTTGGTCTTTCTGTGATGTATAGAATTTTGAAAAAAGCAGGTGCTGAAAGAGTCAGCGATGAATCAGCCAATGAACTCAGAAGAATACTAGAAGAAATCGGTATTTCAATCGCAAAGAATGCAGTAGAGATGTCAACTCACGCAGGTAGAAAAACAATAAAATCAGAAGACATCAGACTGGCTGCAAAGCAATTTTCAAAATTTTAATCTAAAAGATTTAATTGTTCAAGTAAAATCATTTTGATCGCGGTGAGGTGGCAGAGTGGCTATGCGTTCGCCTGCAAAGCGAATCTATAGGGGTTCAAATCCCTTCCTCACCTTGAATATATCATAATAACCTGCTTTTCTAAATAGAGTAGTTTCTAGACAAAGTGAATTTGGCTGAAAGAAGTAATGGATTGCTCGAGTACATCCCAGGTGCAAAACCTGTTTCATATCAATATACCAACGGTCAACCTCTAGATGGATTTTCACAAAATGTCAGGGACAGCATAAAAGAATACGCAGAAAGTGCACAGAATGAAGTTGAGAAAGGCCATAATTTCTTACAATGGGTACTAACCAGAGTTTTTGAAGCAACGGAAGACGATGCAACAGATGCAATTGTTGACGGAGCAAACGATCTAGGAATTGATGCATATTTGCCTGTAGATTTTTCAGAAGACAAGATCTACCTATTCCAATCAAAGTATGGAACATCCCATTCAATTGAAGCAATAGTAAAATTCAAAGAGGATGTAAAAAGACTACAGGGAAAAGACATTTCAAAGATGCGCCCAGAACTTGCACATCTAGTTACAAAGATTCAAGAGAAAAATCTCAAGATAGAGTGCATCTATGTAACGGATCAGAAGGTAGAAGACGAGAATTTTGATTCAGTTGAGATATACGATGTAGATGTAATAGTACAGAAACTTTGGGATAGAATAAAAAAACCTGCAGCAGGTAAGAAAGCACCCATCAAGCTTGAGACAAAATTAAGATATCAGAATACGCTTCTTGGTATTTTAAAACTAAGAGAGCTTACAAATTTTGTTACAAAGAACAAGGACTATGTTTTTGAATCCAATATCAGACAGTGGATGCAATTCAAAACCACAGTAAATAAGGGATTAAGAGAAACTTTGCAAGAGGTTCCCCACAAGTTCTTTTATTATAACAATGGAATAACAATTGTAGTAAGTGATTTTGAAGAACTTGAGGACAATTCCATAATGTTGCATTCTCCTCAAATTGTAAACGGTGCACAAACATCTAATTCAGTATTAGATCATGCAAGACGTACTCATAATTTGGACGGAAGTATAACGGTTACAATCATAAAAGCTGCAGATGAATTAGATCAGAACAATATTACAAAATACAGAAATTCACAGAACGCAGTAAGAGGAAAAGATCTAGTGTCTTTGATGGATTTTCATAAATCATTAAAATCACAAATGGAAAATATTCATTATTTTTATGAAATTCAAGGTGGTTCATTTGATACTAAAACAAAATCACATCAAAGTGAATTTGTGGGGGATGCGATTTACAACAAGTATCTACCTGACAACCACAAAAAAGTGATAGTTGCAAAAGATGCAATACAGGCATTTGTTGCAGGAATAGAACAAAGACCAACTGAGGCATACAGCTCACCCGCACAGTTCCTACCAAGAGGTAGCAAGTACGACGAGGTTTTTAATGAGAAATTAAAGGACGATTACAGACTCCTTCTTTACCCATATTGTACAAAGGAATATGCAAAAAAGAGTCTTAACTATGGAAAGAAAGGAGGACATAAGACAAAAAGATATGCAACATTATTTTTTGTTGCAGTATACTTTAAGATTCTTCATGAGAAGATTCTACTTACAAAAGGCGATTTTAAAGAAGACATATCCAAGTTAGAGCCAATATTTAAGAGCGTCAAACTAAATCAACGCATACTCAAATTGACAGATACAATTGTCACAAAGTTCCTAGAAGATACCGTCGTAGATGATGAGATGACTGCAGCGAACACCTATCATAATTTCTTTTCTCATCACGTATGGCAGGACTCCATGGTTCGTGTAATAGAGAAAAAGATAAAGCAAGAAGAAGAAGAGATAGTCAGCATCCAGAAAGTAGTACAAGATCTTTTTTAGAAATTTAACTTATTTGCGGCAGAATGATGACTGATAGGTTCTCTTGCAGGAGGTCCACATTAGCCATCTATCCTACCGCTGTTTTATTCTATATTGTGCTAGTATTTAACATGCTTTTTACAAACATGATTTTTATAACGAATTAAATCAAATGTCATCTACATGGTAGAAACACAACAATGTGCAATATGCAGAGGTCCTTTGGATCACGTGTATGTCCCAATGGAATCTTGGAACATAAAGGGCCAGTTGTGCAGTAAATGTTATTCTAAAAAAATTGGAGAACATTATCCAGGTACTCATGAAAGAGTAAACAAATCAGACTAGGAACCAGCCAGTTTCAATCATATCTTTATCTTCAAATTCTCCAACACCTGTGGCAAAACGCCAAATGTATTGGGCTTTAGTTTCCATCTTTTTTTGGATCTGAATCAGAGATTCCAATTCAGAATCTATATTTCCAGATGGTGTTCCACAGTTTTCACAAAATTTGCACTTGGAATCAATGCTAAGTGGCATTGACTGGATTACAGGATATGCCCTACATGCAAGCGGTCGGTTTTCATAAATTTTACACACATATCCACCATGAGGCGATCTTTTATCAGATTCAACATCAAGAAAGGGACATGTGTTACCATCCAAGTCTTTTCCCATCATTTGATACGCAAGTATCGAGTGTGGTTCATCAGACTTTGTTTCAGATATGCCTATTCTAGGAAGGATTGTTATCGCGATACCATGTGTTTCTGCTAAAGATTCTAGTTGCTTTTTTTCATCCGGCATGACAAGTACACCAATCTTGCCAAACTTTTTTGTTGGGTAATACTCTCTCTCAATACAACACTTGGAGCATCCCTCCACACAGGAAAAATCCAATACTCTGTACAGTCAAAAAAAGGATAAATTTCCTTTTATTGAGACAAGATCTGATCCCTATAAGGTTTCCAGAGAGAATAAATAGTAATACCCTTATATCACCAAATTCTATACTTTCTAGCAATGGTAGCATATAGAACAAGCATGCAAATAGTAAGAGATTTGCTTACTGTAACAGAAGAAAGCGGTATGAACGGAATCAACGTAACATCACTTCTAACCAAGGCAAACTTATCACATTCAAGACTTTCGAAATTTGTAGACAACCTAACTGGTGCGGGCCTAATGAACAAAATAGAATTCGACGGCAAGAACACATTTGTTATAACTTCAAAAGGTAAGCAATATCTGGAAACATACGAAAGATTCCAGAACTTGGCAGACTCTTTTGGCTTAGATCTCTAAGCCCACTTTATTATTTTAATTCACACAAGTTTCATGTTTTGTAAAATT
>JAJSDS010000135.1 GCA_028580875.1 Nitrosotalea sp. | reverse complement strand
GAAAAGGTACATTTCAATTCAAAACCATTCCGCATGTATCTAGAGGAACTCCGGGGATGATTGAAAATTGTCAATCATTTCCTGTTGAGACATTTAATGGAACTGGACAGATTGCAAAACAATACGAATGTACCATAACTGCAAGCCAAGACGTTGGCATTGGCACACTAGAAATTGATCTGGCAGTAAACAATGGTAAAAGCCTGCCATTCTATGATTCTAATAATCACTTTGTAGGCACTTCATTCCAATATTCCACTGATGTCATTGTGGGACCAAACGTAGTTCCAGAATTCGGACAGATTAGCGCACTTGTCCTAATCGTTTCCATTGTATCAATAATATTGATTTCAGCCAGGTCAAGGCTGAGTACAATACAAGTATAATCTATCCAGATAACAAGCACAAAACTTGAGAGGGCCTTGTATAATCATTATTTCATTGTAACATAATCACATTTGATTTATTGCAACTGAATCCAGATTCTTTATGAAATCCTGCATTCTCTGGATACTCTTTGAATTTAGCGTCAACTCATTTAGATAACTCTCTTCGCCAATGCATGCAATATTTTTTTCTCCTTCCTGGGGCTTGGAATGGTATATTTCTCCACTCTCGCATTTGGTTTCATTCATTGTATGTGGTATAATACCCTTGATGGTATTATCTTCGTGTTTTTTATTTTAAAAATACACGGTATGGGTTTGTTTTTTACTTGATTCTTTCCAAAAGCAACTTTTTGTCTTCATAATACATTCGCAAGATTGAATTTTTTTCAAGGGATTTTAGCAGGTATAAAATTCCGTCTTTTGTTGCCTTGATCTTTTTTATTTTGTATATCTTCCTGGGCTCATCAACTGATGTTATTCGTACTCTTTCTCCGCTTTTGAACACTGACAATCTCTTTTCAACCTGTTATATCCGGTACAATTAATAAGTTCTGCCTATGGTTTTTACAAATAATATATAGGAAATATTTTGCAGTCATGCTTGCCATGTGCACCCAAGTTTGGTATCTCATTGTCTTACAGTATGATGACAATCTCTTTTCAACATATTCCATGTTTTTCTATGATGTTGATCTCTAGCTAAATGAATTTCAATCAGATCAATTAAATCAAAAACAACCTAAATCAATCCATGCCAACATGCAAAGAGTGTAATACAGTTTTCTATTCAAATGAAGGTCTCGAAGTCCACCTGATTTATGCTCATAAAAAAGGCAAGATACTCAACTAACAAGATTTCCGGTTCATTATACCCCTTGAACCTATAGTTTAGATGATTCGGTGGCGTACTATATGTAATGGACAGGATACGCCTCAAGTCTAATGACATACAATCAGTTGGATATGATGAATCATTGCAAATATTGGAAATACAATTTCACCACGGTGGAATCTATCGATACTTTGGCGTACCAAAAAAGATCTACGATGGGTTGGTAAAATCTGTCATGTCTCATGGACAGTACCATGCAAGATACATCAAAAACAGATACCGACATGAGAAAGTCTGATTTTGGTTAGCAATTACTCTGAAAACAAATGCGAGCTGGTTAGTTACTCCAGTCCTTCTCCGACATGACATCAGGGATGTGCAAACTCACACCACTCTACTGTATAACTACTGCACTCACAGATTAAAAGCCTCGCAATGTTCTGGTGTGATACTGTTGCAGCATTTGCTCTTTTGATATGGTAAATGCCGACTAGAGCCGGTTTAATAGTGATGAAGGTGCAAATATGATAAGAGGAATTTTAACAAATGACAGAAAGTGTGCCGACATACGAATGGAAAAAGATTGGTACTGTTGGAGTAGATACTGGGGAAATAATCATAGCTGACCCTGCAAACGTTCTCTCACCTAGGGAATATGATGAATTACACAAAAAAGAAACTGATGCAAAATTGCCGCTTTACATTGATTTCAAACATGGTATGGTGTCAAAGACAGGTTTTGCTGATGGCATTTATCATGTCTTTGCCAAGTTTGGTGACTTTGGAAAATCTGCAAAGAGGATAACCGAAGTTAGAATTGTCTTTGACATGGTTGATGGTGATTCCGGACAAGTGTCTGGTATTTCAGAACAAATGCAGTTGCATGTTGAAAAGAAAGATGACCTGTCAAAGGGCGTCAAGTTATAGGAAAAAAATCCCCTCCAGTATCTATCTGGTAACTGATTATGCTTTCACTTGATTAGCATTGTTCAAGTCCAGTATTTTCTTCATTACGATGTCTCTCTTGTCAAAATTGGTGTTCTTGTCAAAGTATAGTTCGCTGTCGCATTTGTTCTGCTCTGAAATTAATTCATGCAGCAATGCGGTTAGTTCATGTGAGTCCATGTGATCATATAGATCCTCATTTCTATTAAACAACTCTAGTTGGCATTTACCATATCAAAAGAGATCATCGTGAAAAAAACAGTCATGTTTTCCCTATTGTCTTGATTAACGCCGGTATATTAGAGACGGTGATCATATACTACCCATGGAATATGCAATTGAAAACGGGAATAATCTTAACATGGGAAGGCATCTAGTTGAAAAACTCTTGTTTCTATCTCGTATTGACGGGTATATTGATGGCGCACAAAAACAAGGAAATAAACAAGCTGAATTGAGTCTGCAAATACTTGGCGCTGTAGAAAAAAAGAATACCGAATTGCTACAAGACTTTCTTATCTCTTGTGCAGGTGCACGTTGAGATGATCAAGAAATTTTTAAAAGCCATGTGGAAGTCAAAGCATGACGAATCTAAAGAAAAACGTCAGGCTGAACAGGAAGAAATGAAAGAAGAAACCCACGAGCTAGAACAAGTCAAGCAAGATGAACAAGAAGACATTCGAGAAATCGAAGATCAAGAATAAAGAATTTTTCTACACTTGTAATCTCAAATATTGAAAAGATCTTTTGAGTTCTGATACATCAATTTGTTTCTGTATTCTCTTTTTAACTTTAATTTTGAAACAAAACTAAGGTAAGAGTCCATGTCTGAGATTGGCCAATCAGTACCATATAGCAAGTAGCGTGGCTCTCCTGCGTAATTTATCAACTCTGCAACTTTTTCAACCATCCTTTCTTCAAAAAAATGATCAAATTTGCCTACTGCCAAACCTGACATGTCTGCGTAAACGTTATCATTTTTGTAAACCACTTCCTGACAATCTTCAATCCAAGGATTTCCTAGATGACACATGACAATCTTGAGTTCTGGGTTGTCAACTGCAACTTCGTCCAGGTGAAGAGGATGTGAGAATTTTAGCTTGCCTTTCTCGGAAAACGTGTCGCCGGTATGTACCATCACTGGAACGCCAAATTCTACACAAGTGTCATAGACTTTTTGATATCTCTTGTCGTATGGATAATAGTGTTCATAACCACAGTAAATCTTGAGCCCCTTGACTGAACCGTCTTTTATCCATTTTCTGTATTGCTTCAAGTCTGATTCTGTATGATTGTCAATGCTGAATCCTGCAACTAACCCAATGTTGTCATATCTCTTTGTGGTCTCAATTAATTGTCTAACTGATGGCCTTTGCTCATTTGTTATGTACGATGAGAGTACAATAGAATAATCTACATTGTGACTTGACATTTCTAGACGTAGTTTCTTTACCCTGTCTTCAAGGGAGGAGATTTTTTCCAAGGATTCATACTGATTTAGATGAGTGTGACAGTCAATTATCAATCAAATCACCTTATAGTCTGGATTCTTCCATTCTATGAAAGTAGCATAGTCAGCTGATCTACTATCTTTGAGATAATTTTGTAAAACTTTGATAAACTTGAATCCATTTTTTAGTTGAAAACCAAGTACGGGCTCGTCTATCTTACCTTCAATTACTTTCTGAATATACTCATCAGGTGACATTTTGTCTGCAAATTCACAATAGTTGAACAATCTTCCACCTGCAATTATCCTCCTGAGATTTAACCTAATGCAGAGATCTTTTCTTGCGTCATAGAGCAATGTTGCAATTCCGATTCTTCGATAATCTGGATGTGTTGACACATCTGCACCATAGAGGCTATCACCTCTGGGATTGTGATTCCGAAATTCAGGACCGCCACAAATCTCTGACCATGTATGTTCCTTGTATTCTGGTTCAAGTTTGACTATTAGGCTGCTCACTGATCCTATGATTTGTCCCTCATATTCGGCAACAAATTGGCCTTGGGGAAATATCTTTAGATGACTCTCCAAGTGATGTGATTTCCAAATCATCCCCTCTATTGCCATCTGTGGGAAAGAAACTTCCTGCAATTTGACTATCTTTGATATGTCACCGTACGCAGTATTTCGTATAGTTATCTGGGAGTCATTGTTTGCCAATATGTTGAATTTGAGGCTAGATTATATTAACACGCATCTACGACGCGAGTTTTTTTATCAAGTCTGAAAATTCCGTCTCACTTAGGATAGGAGTATTCAAGACTTCGAGATTTTCCTGCACATGAGCCTGTGATTTTTGACCAACTAGCGGCGCAATGATTCCTGGAGTGGATCTGACAAACTGCATTGCACGATGAGATGGCTTTGACATTTGGCC
>JAJSDS010000134.1 GCA_028580875.1 Nitrosotalea sp. | reverse complement strand
CCATATTTTCTGATCTTGAAAAAACCGTAATTCCTGTAAAAAAAATTCATAGGACAATCTAAAATGGAAGTTTCAAAACCTGATGACATGAAAATACAGGAAAAAATTTCTCCATCTGCATGGAAGACACTTGCAATTCTAAGTTTGATTGCTACCATGGTGATGTATGCTGAAACAATGCTGATTCCAGCAATTCCTGACTTGATAAAAGATTTTCATATTTCATATGGTATGTCATCATGGATACTTACATCTTATCTAATTGCTGGTGCAATTATGACTCCTATCACAGGAAAACTCTCTGATATCTATGGACGGAAAAAAATGCTTCTCATCGTAATGGGAATCTATGCTGTAGGTGTGTCACTTGGTGGATTTGTTACTGATATTTACCAGATGCTTGCAATTCGTATAATTCAGGGAGTTGGCATGTCGATGTTTCCAATTGCTTTTGCCATAATTCGAGAACTGTTTCCACGAAGCAAGATTGCAATTGGACAGGGTGTGATAACCTCAATGTTTGCAGCAGGTGCCGTCATTGGCCTTGTTGCAGGAGGGCATTTGATACAAAACTTTGGATGGAATGCAACCTTTTTTTCAATAATACCAGTCGTGATTGCATTACTTGTGGTAATTGCACGCTTTATACGCGTGGATGAATCACATTTGCTGGAAAATGCAAAACAGGGAAAAAACAATCCAAAAAATAAGATAGATGTACAGGGCGCAATTACATTAACCGTTACTATTAGTGCATTTCTTATGGCACTCACCATGGTAGAAAATGGCGATGGTGCTAATTCTTTCTATGTAATAGGACTAGTAGTAATTGGAATTATCTATATGATCCTATTTGCGATTATAGAAAAACGATCTAGCTCTCCACTTGTAAGCATGAAAGTACTTACAAACAAAATAATTTTACCGTCAAATATTATGATAATGATTGTTGGACTATCAATGTTCATGGTATTCCAAACAATTCCTGTGCTTGTTCGTAGTCCATCACCACTAGGATTTGGAGAAGACCCACTGATGACTAGTAACGTACAACTTCCATTTGCAATTGTCTTGTTGATATTTGGACCTACATCTGGTTTTATCATTTCAAAACTTGGTTCTACAAAACCGATTATTGTTGGTAGTATAATCAGTACAATTGGATTTGCAGATCTGTACTTGAATCACTCTACGGAACTTCTAGTTTCTGTCAACTTGGCAATCTTGTCAACTGGATTATCGCTTACTAATGTAGGCGCAATGAATGTGATCATGTTATCTACGCCAAAACAAGACATTGGGGTGTCACTTGGGATGAGTACTCTGATAAGAATAGTCGGTGCATCTATTGGTCCTGCGATGGCTGCAATGTACATGCAGACTCACGCAGCATCACTTCCTGGAATTGTTGGCACATTTCCTACTGCAGATTCATACAACCTCATATTTCTTACTGCCACCTTGATATCGTGTGTGTCAATAGGTCTCTCAATTGTCTTGAAGAAACAATTTGGAAAAATCACATCTTCAAGCTAATTTGCACTAGTAATGAAATACTGTATCCCCAATGGTTTTTTTCCAGTCTGCTCGTATGCCTGGCTTTCCCTTGAGTTTTTCAACATAATTGAAGGCAGATAGTCCTGCAGTGGCACCTCCTGAACACGCTGCCACAATCTGCTTGTATGGTATGCTTGATGCGTCACCTGCTGCAAATATTGCAGGATGAGAAGTCTTGCCGTCACCTGTTATCTCAATCTCGCTTTTGCTGTTGATCTTTACCAAATGTTTTATAAAATCCAAATTTATCTTTGAACCCATTTCTATGAATAGGCCATCAACGTTAACGACTTTTTCCTGTCCAGAATTGTCCACAATAGTGATTGATTGAAGATTGTTTGCACCAGTGAGTGCTTTAACAGAAGACTGGGGAACAAGCTCAATGTTCTCTTTTTTCTCTATTGCTGAAATCATTTCCTTGTCTCCTCCCAACGTGCCTCCCTTGTAAATCAAATAAATTTTTGATGCCATTCTTGAAAGCAATATGCCTGATTCCAAAAGATATGCTCCTACACCAATGACTGCCGTTGTTTTTCCTTGGTAAAATGGTGCATCACATTTAGTGCAGTAATGAACTCCTTTGTTCACAAAGTTGGATTCGTTTTCTACTCCCAAATTGTTTGGTACTTTTCCTGGTGCAACAACTAATGCCTTTGCCTTGTATTCCGCACGCAATGTCTTGACAGTCAATCCTGATTCTGTCTCCTCCACTCTCTCCACTGTGTCATATGACATTTCTCCGCCGAACATTAAAAATTGATTTTCCAGGGTCTTTGCTAGCAACGGTCCGCTTGACATTATTGTCCCTGGATAATTTTCAAGTTTTGGGATTAAGTTTAGCTGTCCACCAAGATCTTTTGAAATAAGCAAGCAGGCAACTTTTTGTCTTGCTACAAATATTCCTGCAGAAAGCCCCGCAGGTCCTCCTCCAATTATGATGACTTCATACTCTTGAGCCATCTAAAACTAGTTTACTGCGATAAGAGAGGTCATGTTGTTTATTCCGCCAATCTTGTGTAAATCTACATCAATGGCTGTCTTGATTTCTTGCATGTTATCTGATTCCAAAACTATCAAAACATCGTATATTCCATAAATCGTTTTTACTGCTTTTGCTATTGGAATTTTTTTTGCTGTCTCGATTATGTTTTGTTGCTGTTTATAATCGACATTTAATAAGACAAATGCCTCATTCACAGGCTTGTATAATTATCATATCTTAAAAGGATATTGCCAAAATAAAATCATCTGATGTAATCAAGTTTCACTTGTGATATTTTTTACACTTGTTTTGTACTTTAAAGATTCGTTCTCTTTTTTTGCATTTTCATATTCTTCTTTTGTTCTTGCAAGTGCTACTTTGACTATCTCTAGTTCTTTTTTGGTAGCCTCATACTTTGCGTTTATTGCTGCAGTCACTGCACCAGCAGCTTCTACAATTTTTTTGGCATCACTGCTTCTTCCTACTGTTGCAAGCTCAGTTTCGATAAACTCTAGTTCTTTTTTTGACAGCATGATCTCTTTTCTCTTTACTTCAAGTTGTGTCTTCAAAGATTCAATCTCTCTTTCTTCATTTTCTCTTGACGCAGTTGATTTTTCTAGATCCTCTTTTGCTGTGTTTATGCTAGATCTTATGGATTCTAATTCTGTTATTGCTGATTCTTTTTCATAGATTATCCTTGACAGTTCTTCTCTTACTTCATTTACTTGTCTTCTGATCTCATCTACTTCTGACTTGGAATACTGTGACTTTACAAGTTCGAGCTCTTCTTTTGCATTCTTTATCTGGCTTTGTATCAAGTCTCTCTCAGCTCTAATTGACTGGATTTCTACTCTTGCTGATTCCACATCTTCCTGAACTGTCTTTGCTTCTGAGGTTATTGCATCAAGTTCTGTCTTTGTTTTTTCTAATTCATGTGTGTATGACTCTAGCGTCAAAGCTGTATTTTGGATCTCTTTTTTTAGGTCTGTGATCTCTTCATGTGATGTTTTATCATCTGTTGTAGTTGGCACGTTTTCAACTGGCTTTACATTATCCAATGATTCTTTTTTTGCTCTACCAAACAGCCCCATGCAAGTAACTTTGGTATAAAGGTAAGAAAAGTATTCCTTTTGCCGTTATGTTCGTTTTTTCAGGAATGCAAGGTAAAAGCCTATGCCGCCTAAGACAAAACCTGTTATGATGAGAGCTAGGCCACCAACTAGGTCTTTTGTATAATATCTTGGGGCAAAAAAGAAGATTAGTATCCCAATTGCAATAAGTATTACGCCGCTTCCCTTTGGTCTGTTATGTTCACTGTGTGCCATATCTTACAGGTACTCTGAAATTGAAGATGCTATCTTCTTTCGTCCTATGTCTATTATCAATGGGCCAATCTTTGGACCTCTATCTGATGCTAGTATGATTTGGTACAGCATCTTGAATAGATCTTTTGGTTGCATTCCACTATCCTTTGCAATCTGGTAAATTGTATTTTGCAGATCTGATGGTTCTTCTTCTGATGATAATATATTGACCAGGTGACCAAGTACCTGCCTTGATATGTCGTCTAGTTGGATCTCAACTTTTGTTGGATTGTCATAGTCATCTGCATAATTTCCAGCAAGCGTAATCAACTCCTCGATCTCTGGACTTGATTCTTTTATGGTTCCGTATTCTAATAGTTTTTTTGTAACAAGATGAATCCTATTATCTCTAAATATTCTGCAGAGCTGAATTAATAATCGATAATTGACATATGGTTTTTGAACTTTGGGAGGATTTAACAAGTTGACATATTCATACAGTCCCTTTGATCTGATTACCTTGGTTTCATTGTCAAGTTTTATCTTTCCAAAATAGATATTCTCAAGCTCATTGTATTCATCCATCAGGGCTGGTATGTCTTCAATACCTACTTCGCGTGCGCCTGTAATTCTCTTGTAAAGTAAAAGAAGAATTGTCTTTGGTGTTCCATATCGCAGCCATGCTTGTGATGTCAGAACATTTCCAAGTGATTTTGAT
>JAJSDS010000133.1 GCA_028580875.1 Nitrosotalea sp. | reverse complement strand
TTTTATCAAGAACAGAATTTTTCTTGCCTGATTTTGGTTCCATTTGGTATGTGAGATTTTATAATTTTAAAGTGTTGTCCAAAAGAAATAAAAATCATGAAAATTTGGAAAATAAAATTTTGTTTGAAAATAAGATAATTTTTCATAGAAAACTTTTACGGTGGATAGTTTTGATTTGAATGAATTTATTTAGGAAATTTATTGGATGAGAAATTAGTACATGATTTTGTTGGATGTCTAAGATGCGTACCTAATGTCGTTACTGTAAAAAGCCTTAAAAGTAACATTACTGGAGCCAAAGAAGGCTATGACATTAGCCTTGGAAGACTCCTAAACCGCTCCTAGAAAGGTGCTGATAATGTCTACCTAATGGAAATTAAATGGGTAGACAAATGAAAACAAAAATCACAACAAGAAAAATTTGGTCAAGAAATGACAACGCCGTAAATTGGAATCAGTCTCGCATTTTACTCTACTTTGTAATTGTATTGTCTCTCATAGCTGTCAGTCCGGTATTGTTGCAGGATATTACTCCACAAGCTTTTGCAGCATCGCAGATAATCACAATACCTTATGGGGCATTTGATCCGAACTTTAACACTGCCGCTCCTCAATGGTATCTACCAACCGCAATCACAATCCAAGTCAATCAAACTCTCACATGGATTAACCAGGATACTGAAGGGCATACCGTAACAAGTGGAAAGGCAGGAGGCAGAGAAGGGCTGATACAAAACAATATGGGGCAACCATCTGGCTTGTTTGATAGTGGTACTATCAAACCAGGTAAATCTTGGTCATACACATTTACAAAACCGGGGCAATACGAGTATTTTTGTACCATACATCCATGGATGGACGGATACATCACAGTAAATGAAGTGCAGCCTGACCCTACTGATGCCGATGGAAAAAAACTCACACAATTTCCACTAGTTCGCTTGACTCCTGACCGAAGATATGAAGCAGATCTTAGTTGGGAACCACACTATATCATGACTGGACATAAAATCACATTTGTATTCCAGTTCTATGATAACATCATGCCACATCCAATACCTGCTCACTACATATTTACAATCACACAAAATGGAAAAGAGCTCTTCAGATCGGAGGACAGGACCCAGTTTGGTGGAGGCTACAACTATTTCCGTTTTGATGAGCCGGGACCTGCTGTGTTTAGATTTGACGACATTGATAATTCTGGCCAATCCGTACAATACTCTACTATCGTAGAACAAATGAATTCAAGCATGGAAAACATGGCTGGAATGGATGACATGGTCCAGCCTGCAAGAAATATGGTATTGCAAGATTATCTCTTGCCATTGTTTTTTACTCCTGCCTTGATTACAGCTGGGGTGGTTGTATTTATTGTCAAGGTGAGAAAAAAGAAGCCGGAAGAGGGAAGATATACACCATGAGATTGTATAGTCTAAAACTAGTGCCTATTGGAAAGATAAAAAAAGGTAATATCATACTTGGGATGATTATAACTCTGGTCATTGTGCCATTTTTAGTACATCCATCATTTGCTCAAGAATCTAGTGACTCGTCTCTTGTAATTACAAAAGGTGTCTCTTCAGATGGTACTGTCCACATTACAATAACTTCTACTCCTATAGAAATGCACAAACCTCTTGCGCTCCAGATATCTTTTACAGATTCTAAAGGAAACAAAATTCTACATGAAAATTATGGAATAAGGGCAATGCAACAAGAGGGCAATGGAATCACAATTTTATCAAACCAGACAGCCTATGCAGAAAATGGCGATGATTTGCAGGTAACAATTCCTCTGTCTAATTCAAGCCCGGTGAATTTCCAAATACAATTGCAGGGTTCTGGGTTGCCAGGCACTGATCCATCTACTTGGGAAGGGCAGATTGATACTGTTGGCATGACTGTTGTTCCTGAGTTTGGCTCTGTTGCATCTGCTATTCTTGTTGCTTCATTTGTGGTAGTAGTGTTACTTGTTCGCAGATCTAGTTTTTACATGTCTTGGAAAATATGAACATGGGCAAAGTGAAATGAAACTGTTGGAAATAATTCTTCTTGCAATAGGTGGACTGGCTGGAGTTTTTTCACGATATGCACTAACAAAGTCTGCACTATTGTTTGGGGCTCTTCCTGTAAACGTCTTGATTGTAAATGTGATTGGCAGTTTCATACTTGGTGCATTTGCAATACTTTCACTGCAATGGAACCTTGACGGAAAATATGCACTGCTTGTTGCAATAGGGTTCTGTGGAGGCCTAACAACAATGTCGTCTTTTGCACTGGAATCAGTTAATCTAATAGACAACAAGCAATATTCGTTAGTAATGGTTAATGTAATTGCAAATGTCGGACTCTCACTTGGAGCAATATTTGGAGGTAGAGCCTTGACAGGTATTGTACTTGGAGCATTGAAGTAGACATGAGAACCATGAAGATGTGGTCACTTGTGATACGAATAAAGAAAAATGATACTGTAAAAGGAAAACGAGTTCACATGATGATACTTGAGATTCTAAAAAAGGGGTTGATCTCTGGTGCAACAATATGGACCGGCATGGGGGGATATGGAAAACGTGGTGACTCTAGTACACATATTGAAGGTATTTCTGTGAACATGCCGCTTGTAATCGAAGTCATCGACGAGCTGGAAAAACTAGAAAAAGTATTGCCTGAGATCAAGGAACTCGTTGATGACAATGGCTTGATTACACTGCACGAAGTCGGCATTGTCTAACACAAATCATTTCTACAAACCAGACCCCTGTAGACTAATTTTTTGAATCCTGTATGTATGGATATGAAAATCTGCATCCATATTGAACTGATCTATACGTCTTGCAGATATTTAAGAAATATGGGATATTGTTAAACAATCCTTAAATTTTTTCCAGTGTACCGGATAACATGTCCGACCAAGGTGTTGTGGACAGAAATGATCTCTCCAGGCGAGATTTTTTGAAATTGCTCGGAGCTGGAGGCGTGGCCTTGGCATTTACGCCATTTATACAATGGGGCAAGTTCATGCCAAATCCAGACACTGCGTCACCAAAAAAAGCACAAGCCATACTATCTGATGGGACTTTTGCAAACATCAACACATTTCCAATAAACCATCAAGAACTGATAACATATCCATCAACAGGTGACTCGGTTCTTGACCAGGAGGCATTTAGAAAATGGAATCTTATCCGCCTTCCTGCAGATCTGGGTGGAAGTGTAAATGATGTAACTGCATTTCGTGTGTATAGCGTAATCTGCCTACACCTGTGGTGCATGTGGAAATACAAACCTGTAGGCGAGATTGGTGGAAATGACAAAGGACAATGTCCATGCCACGGCAGCATGTATGATCCTGTATCTGGAAAGGCAGTTGCAGGCCCTGCATCACTTCAAGCTCCTCCGTCAAATGCTCTGCCTACATTATATCTTGAGGCAGACAGCGTGGGAAACTTGTGGATAAAGCCTGCTGTCTGGAGTGTAGATGAAAATGGCGTAGTGGGATACGGGAGATTTTTAAAACCATAATCTGTCTAAAAAGTGATTCTAGTTTTTCCAAGAAAAATAATGTAACTGCCAACAAGAAATAAAGTCATCTTGGTTTTCAGCCTACTTGATGAAAGAATACATTGCAATTGTAATCTTTGCAATTGTCTATGTTCTAATTGTGGGGCGAATCAGGTTCAAGATCCCAATCTGGATTGCAATGCTAATTGGAGCAGCCCTAATGCTTGCATTCCAAATCATAGGGCCTGAGAATGCCATAAAATCTATTCAGCTCGATGTCATCATGTTTCTCTTTGGAATGTTCAGCATTGTATCAGCATTGGAAAAGTCAGGCATGCTAAAATTATTTGCAATCAAGATGTTATCAAAATCCAAGACGCCAAATTCACTTCTTATGATGTTTGTAATTGGGATGGGACTGCTTTCTGCATTTCTTGTAAATGATACAATAGCCTTGGTTGGAATCCCACTTGTCATCTATATATCAAAACATTTGGAAATAAGACCAACTGTTCTTCTAATTGCACTTGCCTTTGGCGTTACAGTAGGCAGTGTGATGACACCTATTGGAAACCCGCAAAATCTCTTGATCGCACTTAGGAGTGGCATATCATTGCCGTTTGTGACTTTTATGGAGTTTTTGGCAATTCCGACTTTGATAAACCTGTTTTTGACTTTTTTCATTCTCAAGATTTATTTCAAAAAGGATCTATTGCACGCAAACGTCACCATGAACTCAAAAATGCTAGAAGGTCATGTGTTAGAAAATCCCCGTCTTGCCAAGTTGTCAGTTATTGTACTTGTAGCAACAATTGCAGGCTTTTTTGTCTCTGAAATACTGCACTTTGTGCACTTGGCCGAAGTGCCAATCAGCCTTGTAGCAATGACAGGGGCTGCAGTCTTGTATGCTGCAAGCAGCCAAAGGCGTGAGATAGTAAAAAAAGTAGACTATACAGTCCTTGTATTTTTTGTTGCCATGTTTGTAGTAACTGCTGCCTTGTGGGATTCTGGGGCAATTTCGTTATTTATGAAATATCTCCCAACACCTAATCCAAATGATGTTCTTCAGAGTAATGCACTCATATCTTTATACAGTGTAACACTTGGCCAGATTCTAAGCAATGTTCCATTTGTCAACTTGTACAA
>JAJSDS010000132.1 GCA_028580875.1 Nitrosotalea sp. | reverse complement strand
CAACACTTTGTTGTTAACAACTCGAATGGAAGTCAGTAAAAAATGAAAACTCTACATCTTGCAACAATTACAATTCTGGTTTTAGTAATTTCCAGCGCAAGTACTATTTATGCACAGGCATCATCCACTGTTTCTGCCTCACTTGCAAAAGTTAACGTTGGATTATTCAACATGACAGAAAACAGCCCTACTCTAGTAATATCCGGTATTGTTTACAAAGTCTTTTCTCAAAATATAGTGTTGACAATATTTAATCCGCAAAACCAACTCATTTCAGTATCACAACTACAACCTAGATTAGATGGAACTTTCTCTCAAAGCATAATTCCATCTGACCCACTTTGGCCTAAAGGAAACTACACAGTGAGGGTGGCATCAGGTTCACAAAATCTTACAGAAAGTATATTTTATTTTCCAGGAATTGGCTGCTGTAAGAGGATCATCACTCCAGGAGTTCAAGATCAGCTCCACAATTCAATTAATCCTCTTTCACCTTTGAAACAATTCAAATCAGGAGTTGCTGCGAAGGATGTAAAATGCATATTGGGTTTTGAATTAATTTTAAAAACAGAGAATAATTCTCCCGCATGCGTGGAACTTGAGACTGCTCAAAAGTTTGTTGATAGAGGTTGGGCAAACATAATAATCTCAAATGTGTTGAACTCTGGAACAATTGTGACAATTCCAGTAAATTCTTCAATATCTACAAGTGGACTGACGTTTTCACCGTCAACTATACGAGTAGTCATTGGAGTAAACAACACTGTGGAATGGATTAACATGGATAGTGTCATGAATGACATCACCAGTGATGATAGATCTTTTGAGACATCCTTGATTCCTCACGGTCATGCATGGGAACATATCTTTGATAAAACCGGAACTTATCAATATCATGGCACTATTCATCCATGGCTCAAAGGAACCGTAGTAGTTGTTGAAAATAATACATCACCACAGAAGATATCAAATTCGGACCAACAAGCCATGTTATCAGAAAACGAGTGTGGACAATTTTATACCGTTCCAGAAAATCACACTAGTCTTAATACTGTTCCAGTTCTCTTGATGAAATCAAATTCTACTGCATGTGCAAGATTAACTTTTACTGTACATTCCAATTATGCAGATTGTAATGGACCAAATTGCCAGCACATATTCTCACTTGTACATATGATCTTCATACGCAATCTGCACTATGAGAAAAATGATGGATCATTTAGTGTAACACCGGGAAAGGACTATACAAATTCCTTCAAGATCATGACCATGCCTGATACTGTTGATCTTGCAAACTATCCATTAGGCGCAAACTTTACTGCCACTTATATCATAAGTCCATTACAAAACGCAACTGGTTTTTATGATCAATCCATACCAAGACTCGTCTGTGAGCGTTATCCGCTGGCAGTGGGATATGCAAAAGACCAAGTAAACGCTTCAAATTTTTCATACATTGATCCCTTGAATCCTCCTTGTGTATCAAGTACATACATGCTTACAAAAGTGGAAGTTTCAGGTATGGACTACAAGGACGTAACATTACATCTTGCCGTTTTAGCGCAGAAGTAAAAATGAAAACTCTACACATTACAATAATTGTGATTATTCCAATTGCATTCTTGCTCTCGTTTTCTATCATACCACATATTGGTCATGCATCATTTGAGGGCGGACCTATGGATTCAATGGTGCTTGCAACTGATCAGGGAGAAATACAAATGCCACAAAACGAATGTACTCAGAATCAGAAATTTGGACCTGGACCACATCCTGCATTTACAGGAGGGCCAATTCATTGGCCTTGGCCTTCAAGCGACAATATCACGGGTACTGGTTTTTCAAAAATTGTTCAAGTATATGATAGAGGTGATGAAATAGACAATTTCATACTTGAACCAGGCCACAGCGCACAGATTAGATATTCACTTTTCGTAAAGTCAGATTTTTTCAATCCTGGAAACTTGGCATGGATATTAAATGATGCAGGATTTATGCATCGTTCATCTGATACCATAGTACCGCAGAAAATTTCTGACATGGGAAACATGACTCTTGATAACGGAACAACAAAAAAGACATGGTTTGTCTGTCAATCAATACCGGGTGGTGCCAAAGGATGTGGACCGCAGTATGGACAAAGACCTTCAAGTACTGTATCATTACCGACTATTGTTTTTGATCATCCGGGAGTCTCTGTTTCCTATTTCCCGCCAATTGAGCTTGTAGGCATAATTCCAGTAACTATGACTGTTACTGTATCTGCTTCCAATGATTCTCCTGAGGGAACATATTGGATGTACTTGGCACCGGGGCCAAATGATGGAGGACCTGAAGTACTCCTGACTGTAGGAACTTGTTCCAAATGAAAACTCTGTACATCTCAATAATTGTTGGAATCATAATTGCAGTAGCAATTCCAACTTTGATATTTGTAGAACAAAACTTTATTCCATACGGGAATTTTCATGTGATGAAAACACAAAAGCTTGCTGACAGCAGCGATATTTGGAGACTGATTCATCCAATGAACAATGAAAAAGAAGAATATGTATCCACAGAACAGATCGATTGGAATTATAGCGAAAATATTCTGGCTTTTGGCGTTAACGCAGGAGCCCCCGTCTCATACTTGTGGACCATGAATGCTACTGGGAACGGACTGGAACAAGCTGATATTCCAATAGAGTTCAATAGCATATCATATATTCACATGAATGGAAATTCTGTATTCTTTATAGGTCAATACAATTCAAAAAATGAAACATACCAAGACATCTTCAGGTATGATGTATCTAACAAGGCATATTCTTTTGTAACCAAGGATTCTCATGTGCGAAGCATGGACTTTATGCAAAATGGAAATATTATTTACGTTGAAAGTCATTCTAATTCTACTAGACTTGAGCCAAATGAGCCATTATATTTGATAAAAAGTTACAATGTTCTTTGGATGGCATCTCCTGATGGACACAAGATAAAACCAGTTTACAATGGAACACAATTGTTTGATGATATGGCACTAAGCCCTGATGGAAACAGTATGGCATTTGTATCATCAGATGATCCGCTACATCCTGAAAGCAATGGTACTGACATTGTAAATTTTGCTTCATTAGGTGGTCCACCTAAGAGTGACAATTATTTTTATTTTGCAATCTTTGACATGAACACAAAAGAGTTTACTGTCCTGGATAAGGCAGACAATGAAAATTTTGTAAATCTGAAATGGCTTGATGGGGATCACATCTTGTATGAAAAACTAACACGTAACTGTGTCCAAGATAAGGTATCTGGAACCCAGTCTTGTCCTGCTGGACTGCTTGAACTGATGACATTATCAGATCATGTATCTCAGGTGGTATATGGAAATCAAGTAGAACCATACACTGCTCCACTTGAAGGTGTAACAGTAAGCCCTGATGGAAGATCAATCATCTTTGGAATAAACTATGATTATTCAAATAATGATGTAAATGGCAAAGGAATCTATGAGATGACATTTGACAAACCGCTTTGAAGGAAATGCAAACTCTGCGTGTCTTTTAAGGGAGGGAACTAAACTAAGTGAACAAAACCCCTCAAGGGAACCAAACTGTAAGTGCTGAACCAAAAAGTCGTCAGTGAGTTTTGAATCAATATTCTAATGACATGAAACTGGGGTATGGGAGTGGGATGCCTGTTTATCCCCAAATACTGGTAGGCCACATGAACAAAAGGGAGATCATTAACCCATGAGTCCATGACTCCTAAAATTTTTGTCTTTTAAAATCTATATTTTAAGAAAATTTCACTTTTGGGACCCTATCAAATGTCCGGTACTATTTTAAGGAAACTGAAATCTTCCTATACTGATAAATAGTATTAATTCTATATTATCCTCTAATTGTGGGAAATTGTATGAAAGTATTGCTTATTGATGACAATGAAACAATAACCGAGATGATGTCCAAGTACCTTACTGCCAAGGGTCACCAGTGCTCAGCTGCAAATGACGGTAGATCAGGTCTTGCACTGATAAATGAAAAAAAATTCGATGTGGTACTATTGGACCTGGCAATGCCAGACTTTACAGGCGTCGATGTTATAGAAGACCTGAGCAAAAGTGGAAAAATTAAAGACAACAAGATAATACTGTTTACCGCTTCTTCTATCACTGACGGTGAAATCGACGCCTTGATAAAAAAAGGCGCTCACTCGTGCCTAAAAAAACCAGTCAAGCTTGCAGTCTTGTTGCAGGTAATAGGGGGCTGAATAAGATTAGTTCAGCTAATGATGATAATACAAAAAAAGAAAAATCACTTGATACTGATGCAAGCAAGATAAAGGAGCTAGAGCAAGAAAAATTTCTACTAAAGGAAGTAAATGATTCGGTCTCTTCGCAAGCAGAAGATCTTGCAAAATCAAAGCACGATCTTGAAATTAAACTAGAACAGGAATCAAAAAAATCAAAAGAATTAGAGCAGGAAAAAATACTTTTAGAGGAAATAGTAAGTGACGGAGAAAAAATAGGTTACAAGGCAAGCAAGAAACTGTATTCTATAGTGGCACTCATTGCGGTTGGTGTATCTGCAGGATTTATTGCATATTCGTATTATGAAAATGAGATACTGGTAAATACTGTATTGCCCATACATCAAAACTATCCATCTAATTATGTCATACAAAACCTGCAAGGAGATACTATTGATACCTGGGTTGCATGGAA
>JAJSDS010000131.1 GCA_028580875.1 Nitrosotalea sp. | reverse complement strand
ATAATAAGTTTATCCAAGAAGAGTACCCATCCTAAATGTCAGTTTTAACTTCCAAGCATTTTTCCAGCTAGATTTTGGTTTCTTGGAATCCAAGTTATCTTCAAGTTTGGCAGTTTTGTCATCAGTTCCCATGCTTCTCTTGCAAGAATTCGTAACTGATCACTGTTTATAGCATATTCATGATTTAATTGAGAAACAGTATTTTTTGAATCACTATAGATTACAATTTCATCTGCAATATCTGAAAATTTTTTTAATGCAGAAATTATAGCCATGTACTCTGCCTGATTGTTTGTTATATCAGATTTTTTTTCGTAGAACGATTCTCCTGTTTCTTTGACAAAGAATCCAAATCCGGAGTTAGGACCGCCTGAGCCATCTACAAATACACTAAGGACCATCTTTGTACAACCTCATGAATTTTACACTCATGTTTACTGTAGCCATATAGATTACAGTAGACACTGTTTGAGATATCAATGATGCGGCATATGCTTGATATGAATTTGTAAGTAAATAATATTGGAGTGACCACCTGCAGATTGTATAGATGACTTCACCTATTCCAAGAGAAGATATCACTTTGATCAGATCTCTCCTAAGACCTACCTTATCCACTTCTCCTGTTTTTAAAAGATATTTTTTCTTGTTATCAAAATAAAAAAGTGCTCCAAAGGTGGAAAAATATACAACATAATCAGTACCTAGAGTTATTGTTGCATTGACATAGCTTTGTTGGTTTGAAAACATTTGTGCAACAACTGCAGAAACAGCAATTGACGCAAGAAATCCTAGAAGAATATTCTTGTTTAGTTTCAGATATTCTTTGTATTGTTGTTTCACAGACTGATTTTGTCCATCTTACAAATAAATCAAGTCTATTGCAGAGTTATTCTCAAAAATATCAATATGCCAGCAAGCTCTGCAACATGTACTGCCAGCATGTATGGTAATAGTGCTGCGGCATAAAGCTCCATCATTGTAAAGTATGCATAGACTCCAATTATGTTATGCAAGAATAACAGACCTGCAAAAAATATCATCCCAAGGGGCAACTGTGCTTTGGTTTTAGAATACATCTTGGCAAAAACACCTATCAGTACACCAAGTGCTACCATATTTGCCCCCGATACAATTGTGCTTGCAGTCATAATTGGTTCCATTTGAAAAACACTAATCCCACTTTACTTATGTACTTTTTTCCAATTTGCTTACAATTTCGTCAAAGACTTGCAAGTTTACCTCAAGAAATGTAGATATGAAAAAGGTTGCACCATATTTGTCCCCTACCCGAGTTATGAGATTGTTCTTCTCAAGTACACCAATGTGATGTTGTATTGCCTTGTAGTCAAGATTCATCTCTTTTGCAAGCTGGTTTGCGTTAAGCGGTTTATTGCGTATATGGGAAATGAAACGAATCCTGTTTAATCCACCTTTTGAGCCCACAAATACAAACCACAGCAAACGTTTGGCATATGGATCTGTGGGCATGTATTTTCGTGTATCATCAATTAATTAATAGATCTTTATTTGTCACATCTTTGAATAGATACAACCAATCATGAAAATATACATAGTTTTGAGACAGCGCAAAGATCGAATAACTGATAAGATACAACGGATGTAGATTAGAATAATGTTAGACTATGATTATCCACTTTACAGACCTCCGTCTGAAGCCAAGTCATTAATCTTCCAGGTTACACTAGGCTGTTCGTTTAACAAATGTTCATACTGCAACATGTATCGCTCAAAAGAATATTCTGAAAGACCATGGGAAGAGATCAAGATGGAAATTGATCTTGCCTCAAAACACATGCCCTACAGTACTAGAATATTTCTTGCAGACGGTGATGCACTGAACTTGTCAACTGATAGAATGATTCAGATTCTGGATTATCTTCGAGAAAAATTTCCAAACTTTGAGCGCATATCATGCTATGCCATGCCACAAAATATTATGAAAAAATCTCCAGAGGATCTCAAAAAATTGTATGCCGCAGGACTGACAATGTTTTACATCGGAATAGAAAGCGGCTCTGATACAATCCTCAAAAAAGTTACCAAGGGTGCTACAGGTCAGACAATCATAAGATCATGTCAGAAAGCAAAAGATGCTGGATATACAATATCATGCATGGTCATTTTGGGTCTTGGTGGAAAGACATACTCAAAGAACCACATTGAGGATACTGCCAAGGTGCTAAGCGAATCTGCACCTCACTATGTTGGAGCTCTTACTTTACATCTTGAAGACGGAATACGGGATGAATTTTTGACAAAATTCAAAGAGCCGTTTCTACCAATTGATGATTCTGAAGCCTTGGGGGAACTTGAACTTTTGATATCAAAAATGGAACCCAGTACGCAGATGGTATTTCGCGCAAACCATGGATCAAATGCATATCCAATAGGCGGAACTTTTCCTCAAGACAAACAATCCATGCTCCAAAAAATTTCCTATCTAAGGGACCATCCTGAACTCTGCAGACCAGTTGGCCTCAGAGGATTTTAAGTGGGTCCACAGGGATTTGAACCCTGGATCTTCGCCGTGTAAGGGCGACGTCATAACCGACCTGGACTATGAACCCAAGCAAGCTCCACGTTAAAATGAATTTAAACTTTGAGAATCGTTCAAAATAAAAATAAAGAAATTTCATCCTAGTTGAGCTTAGATATGTTAGACGTAGTTTTTTTCTCAAGTTCCATAGGATTGGGACATGCTACACGCGATGTGGCCATATCTCAAAACCTAGACAACATATCAAAGAGATTTGTAAGTGGAGGTGCTGCACCGGCCCTCATTTTACAGAGCGGATTTGATGTGGACGATCTATACAATCCTCCTGCTTTTCAAGTCGAGAATGGAAAACTCAGGCAGCCACTCAAATGGCTATTCAGATACTATTCATATTACAAGGAGTGTAAGGCAGTCTCATCGAAAATATTGAAAACACATCACCCAAGACTTGTAACAAGTGATGAAGATTTTGCATCACTTGTGGTTGCCCAAGATATGGGAATCAAGACCATTTTAGTGACTGACATACTCAAGACAAATTTTGCAAGAGGTATTGGTTCTATAATTGAAAGGCAAATGAACAAATCAATGAGAGGAATAATTGAAAAATGTGATCTTGTAATCTTGCCAGAAAATGGAAAGGATGAAGACAACATGGTAAGAGTTGGGCCAATAGTTCGGAGTACAGTACAATCGCGTGAGAAACTGCGGGAAAAATTCGCATTTAATAAAAAAACAATTGTTGTAAGCATAGGCGGAACTGACTTGGGTAGATTTTTGATTGAAAAAATACTTGATATACGCTCAAAAATTAATCCGGATTTTGAACTTGTGGTTGTCAGTGGTCCTTCACTTAAGATTAACCTTCCAGATATCAGAAATCTTGGATTTGTAAATGATTTGCACGAAGTGATATTTGCAGCAGATTTGGTAGTTTCACTTGCTGGGAAATCTACCATAGATGAATCAAAACATTATGGGACACCCGGAATATTTATTCCCATAAAAGGCCATTTTGAACAGGAAGAAAATGCAAGAGAGTTGGGATATACACATGATGATGTACTTTGCCTTGACAAATTAATATCTGAGAAGATTGAGGAGAAACGAAATCCTCAGCCTTTTGATGGAGCAAAAAAGGCATCTGATCTTATAAAAAAATTTCTAGTCTAGTTGTTCTTCTGAAAGTCAATGCAACCAGTGATCTCTTTACAAAGTGATTCATTGTGAACAAGACCTACCTCTGGAATGAATTGTAAAATATGGTTTGTGTTTTTGTCTCTGAAAAGTTCTCCCTGAATGACGTATTCATCATACTTTATGGACATAAATTGGTTGATTGTTTTTTGAATTTAAATAATGCGCATGATTTGTGCAGTCAAAGTTTTTTGGGATGATCATAAAGATATCCAATACTTTATAGAAGGATTGGAATAGAGATAACGACGTTTTGAAGAACCTAGTCATTTCAAAATTTGGTGGAAGTGCAGTAGGTGTAGATGGCATGCTTATACCATCCATAATCAAAAGGATTAATGAATTAAAAAAAGACTCCAAGATAATCACGGTTTTTTCTGCACCGCTTACAGTATACAACGAAAAACAAAGGTCGCTTACCGATATTGCGCTTGAGATTGGACGTAAAGCAGAAAAAGGAGAAAACATCGGTACAGAAATTCTAAGAAAACCATATCAAAAAATTGTAAGTATGATAGAAGACAAGATGCTGCAGGATGAGTGTAATAGAACCATCAATTCTTTTCTGGAAAAAGCAGAGGCAGTTTTGGTAGAGGTTGTGCAAAAAAGAGAATTTGCAAATGAAATCAGAGCAAGACTGCTTGCATATTCAGGTGAGGTCTTGATGTCCCATGTAATGAATTACGTATTAAAAAATTCAGGAATCAAGTCAGAGGTCATTTCATTTGATGTTTGGCCCATAATTACTGACAATAACTTGGAATCTGCAAACTTTCTTGCCTCCGAGTCATCAGAAAAGATGTCCGAGACTGAAAAACTGCTTGAAAATAATGATGTCTTGTCAATAGGAGGTTTTATCGGAAAAACAGTAGAGGGCATAGAGACCACATATGAGAGAGGCGGCTCGGACAGGACTGCTGCCGATCTTGGAATTTTGTTCAGCAAGAAATACCATACCAGAATTGATTTTGAAAAAGACAGTGCAGTACTATCAGCAGACCCGCGGGTGGTAAAAGAAGA
>JAJSDS010000130.1 GCA_028580875.1 Nitrosotalea sp. | reverse complement strand
TTCCAAGAGTTTTATCCCTGCACCACTGCCAATTGATTGGTAGTTGAGCTGGATGTTCTGGTGTATTTTGTTGTATTCAACTCTCCATGTATCCATCAATGGAAACACGAAAGTTGATCCTGCCCCGGTAATCGTATAAGATTGACTTGTCTGTGCACTTGCATGCAATGACAATGCGGGCACTAGTAGGATTAACATCAATGTTAATCCCAGAATGACTTTGGTCATCACATTGTCAGTAAAATTACTCTATTTACCCTTGGTCAACATAGTTTTCATATTAATTGATAATCTATATAGATAAAACAAGTTTTTAGTTAACGATATGTTCTTGCGCCAGTAACAATATAGCTTACAGAGTCACCTACAAATGCAGCATGATCAGCCATTCGTTCCATATATCGCAAAACCAAAGCGTCTGCAAGTGCACATTTGACATTGCTTTGTGTGATCAACATTGGCAAATGCTTGTTGTAATATTTGTCAACTAGATCTTCATCTGTTCTTAATTCCTTGGCTTTTTCCAAATCAAGCGTTGCAAAACATTCTACCGCAAGTTTGACCATTTGTTTTATTTCACCAGATAAAGTATAGACAACTTCATTTTTACAATCAGAAAGATCTCCAAAAGTATCTCGCACTAGTGTTATGTCATAGGCATATCTTCCCAATCTAGTAAACCCATATGATATTTCAAGTGAAGAGCGTATGAGTCTAAAGTCGCTTGCAACCGGTTGATATCGCAAAATCATGTCAAATGTCAGTTCACCCACTTTATCATACAAGTCCATCATCCTACTGGAGAGATCATGAACCTCCTTTCGTGCATTTTGCCCTCCAAGATATGCATCAATTGCAAGATTTGTACAACTAATTGACAAGTCACACATTTGTTTCATCATTTCAGATAAATTTGCAAGATGTGGATCTATAAGACGAGTCATGATACCTATCCAAACTGGCCCTGTACATATTTTGCAGTTATTTCATTTCTAGGATTTTCAAAGATTTGTTTTGTTTCTCCAAACTCGACAAGATCTCCCAGATACATAAATCCAGTATAGTCAGATACCCTAGTTGCCTGTTGCATGTTATGTGTAACAATGATTATAGTATATTCTTTTTTTAATTCTTGTATCATTTCTTCAATTTTCTGAGTTGCAATAGGATCAAGTGCAGAAGCAGGTTCATCCATCAAAAGAACTTCAGGCTGTATCGCAAGTGCTCTTGCAATACACAGACGTTGTTGTTGACCTCCAGAGAGACTCATTCCAGGATTTTTCAATTTTTCTTTGACTTCATCCCACAACGAAGCCATCTTAAGACAACCTTCTACCACTTCGTTGATTATTTTTTTGTCCTTTACTCCGTTGAGTTTCAGACCACATGCAACATTGTCAAATATAGACATGGTAGGAAACGGATTTGGCTTTTGGAATACCATTCCAATTTTTCGTCTGTTTATGATAGGATCCACTTTATTGGAATAAAGATCTTCCCCATCAAGCAAAACTCTTCCTGTCAGTGTAGCGTTTTTCGTGAGCTCATGCATTCTGTTCAGACATCTTAGAAATGTTGTTTTACCACACCCAGAAGGACCTATGAGCGCAGTAACTGCCTTGTCGCGGAATTTCATTGAGACATTTTTGACTGCCACTATACCATCATAGCTTGCAGAGATATTTTCTGCAATGAGTTTGTATTTTACATCCTCAGTAGGAATATCCTTCAATGGAATTTTTGACATTGTTTCCATCATGACATACTTCCTAGTTTCTTGAACTTTAGCATGGTCTGTCCTTTCTTTCTTAAGAACAAGTACCTCACACCGATGTTTATTGAAAGAACCAAAATTATCAAAACAAACGCTGCACCCCATCCTTGCGTTACAGAACTATCATATGGAAGAGATGAAAGCCTCCATATTCTTAGGGGTAGTGCATCAATTGGTCCATCCAGACCTTGTATGAATTGGCTGCTTCCAAGAATTGTAAATACAAGAGGCGCAGTCTCTCCAGCGATTCTTGCAACTGACAACAAAATTCCAGTTACAAGGCCACTCTTTGCACCACTTAACACTATTGTGAAAACTACTCTCCATCTCCTAATTCCAAGAGCATAACCTGCTTCTCGATATGTGACAGGTACCAACTTGAGTGATTCCTCAGTTGTTCGCATAATTATAGGCAACATGACAATCGAGAGTGCAAAAGAGCCAGCCCAAACAGAAAAGTTTCCAATAGTCAACACAATCAAAACAAATGTAAACACTCCAATTACGATGGTTGGAAATTCTGCAAGAACATCATTGAAGAAACGTATCATCCTCCCATACCTATTGTTACCATATTCTGAGAGAAATATTCCTCCCATCACACCAATTGGTACTCCTATAAGGCTAGATAATCCAATCAACACTATAGTTCCTTGAATTGCAGGACCTATCCCACCAAGGTCATCACTACCTACCGCACCAGGTATTTGAGTAAGAAAATCCCATGACAGAGCTGCTGCGCCATTACTGAACACATTAACCAGAATAGCTACAAGAGGTACAACCGCAACTACTACACAAAGAAACACCATACATTTGACAGCTTTATCAAGTACTAGCCTTCTTCCTACATTATACCGGAAATGTTTTCTAAATTCTGTTCTTTGTTCTACAGTTATCATGCCAATACTGCTCCTTCATGAGACTTGACTACGCGTGCAACAAGAAGATGTGCCACTACATTTATGGCAAAAGCCATGATAAACAAGATCAGTCCAATACCAATAAGAGCTGCCAGATGGAGTCCTCCCTGTGAAGCCTCTGCAAATTCATTTGCCATTATACTGGCTAAAGTTTGTCCAGGGCCAAATAGCGAAGATGGAAAAGCTGCTGGACCGGTTGCATTTCCTATCAGCATTGTAACTGCCATAGTTTCTCCAACAGCACGTCCCAATCCCAATATGACAGCACCAATTAATCCAGATTTGGAATAGGGTAATACTGCAATTCTGAAAACTTCCCATTTGGTGGCACCAAGCATGTATGCTGCTTCGCGTTGACTGTTTGGTACTGCCAACATTATTTCCTTTGAGATAGATGCAATTGTTGGAATTATCATAATAGCTAAAACTATGCTTGCGGTGAGGATATCCAGTCCAAATGGGGTCCCAGCAAACAAAACACTTTGATCCCCAAACAGATTATGAAGTGGTACTTCTATCCAGTTTTGAATATAGGTTCTAAAAACAAGAAGACCCCACAGTCCATATACTACACTTGGAACAGCTGCTAAAAGCTCGATGACCATAGCAAGAGGTGTTCTAAGTAATTTAGGTGCTAGTTCAGATAAGAACATGGCAATTCCAAAGCTTAGAGGTATTGAAATTATCATTGCAATTCCGGCATTGACCAAAGTACCCATTATGTATGGTGCTGCACCATACGATTCTCGATCTTCAACAGAATTCCAATCCGAACCTGTGAGAAACGAAAGTCCTTCTTTTTGCCAAACTTGTGCTGAACCCGTAGTGAGATTAATTACAATCATGATGATTATTGCTAAAACATATGTCGCTGCGCCTATAGCAACATACTTGAAAATTTTATCAGTCATAGGCGAGCCTCTTTTCATTTTTACTGCCATCATGATACGATTCGTAGATTTTGAACAAATATGAGAAGTTCGACCATAATTTCTTAGGTTTCATAGTTCACTATAGAACTATATAGACATACATAGAATCAGTGGACAAGTGCTTTAATTATAAGAAATACAATGTATGTATTGTCTGAGATACTAAACGATAAAGAAGTTAGAAAATTACAACTTGTGGGTGGGTCTACATACGTTTTGTCACTTCCAAAGAAATGGGTAGACGAATTAAAACTAAAAACTGGAGATCCCGTTTCGATAATTAAAAATGTAAACAAATCACTTTCAATATTACCAACACAGAGTTCTTCTGCTCCAAAGATTTCAAAATCAAAAACAATCATCAGTCAAAAAGATTCTGTAGAATCAATTCAACGAAAGATCATTGCAATGTACTTGGCAGGTTACCAGATAATTGAAATTCATGCAAAAGGCGGCAGAATTCAATTAGAACACAAGCAAGCAATAAGAGATCTTGTAAGAAAAAACATGATAGGAACAGAGATAGTTGAATCCACTGCAGAATCTCTTACAATTCAGATTTTAACCAGCCTTCCTGAACTTTCAATAAGTGATGCACTCAAGAGGATGTTTTTACTCACATCTACAATGCACAGACAGGCAATTGATGCATTAAAAGAAATGAATGTAGAGTTAGGCGAAGAGATTACCCATCTAGATGATGAAGTAGACAGATTCAGTTTATACATACTACGAAACTTGACACTTGCAGTTGAACACGAGAAGGTCCTTCGAGATATTGGACTTAAAAAACCATCAGATTGCATTAGCTATAGAATAGTAGTCAAGTCAATTGAAAGAATCGCAGATCATGCAGTGTCAATTGCTAGCAGAATAAAATTCTTAAAATCAACTTTGGAACCAGCACTGATACAAAAAATAACACGCCTAAGCGAAGAATCACTCAAAGTCTTTGAAGATTCCATTTTGGCTCTAAATAAAAGAGATTATGCTCTTGCAGACAATGTTGCATCAAACGCACGCAGAATAGCTGAGAAAGAAAGAGAATTTACAGATAGTTTAGAAGAATCAAAGAAATATTCTAGTGTTATCAAGTTTGTTCTCGAAGACATTCGCAGAACCGC
>JAJSDS010000012.1 GCA_028580875.1 Nitrosotalea sp. | reverse complement strand
ACTTACTTGAACTGATGAGTTTATCATTCGTAATTCAAACCATGACAAAAATGATTGGATATCCATCCTGCCTTTCATGAATAAAGCAATGTTCTTTACCTCATCTTTGCCAACCCGTGTGGCAATGTCCATTATTTCTTTTTGGCTCAGCTTTCCAAAAACATGTGTGAAGACCTGTTTGTTAATTATGACAAATCCTACTGTTGATTCATACATTCCCCAATCTAAAAATTGCCTTAATGCTTGATTTACAAGCGTATTGGTGCTTACTTTTCTATTACTTGATTCATTACGTAATCCATCAATCGTACTTTCATCTAGCCTGAAGGTAATAGTGGATGTCTTTTTAGTACTTGAGCCCAACTCTCTTTAGTAAGTATTGTTGAGCTTTTAAGATTTGCAGTATATGGTAACTGTATTTTTATAATTTTTGTGTCTGGTTTTATCAAACTTGTTAAGATTCTATCGTTTCAAGAAAGAATTTTTTCAGATCATAATATCTTGTTCTTATAGTAGTTGATGTAATGCGGGAGGCCTTTGCTATTTCTGCTTGGGTTTTTCTTTCTGCGTTTAGAACACAAGCCAGATAAAGTGATGCTGATGCTAACGCTTTTGGATTTTTTCCTTGGGACAGCCCTGCCTTCTCTATAGAGTAAATCATTTCCAAGGCATCTCTTCTTGATTTTTCGCTAATTTTTGCTTCATTTGCAATACCTGCCAGAAATTCTCTAGAACTAAAAGGATTTATCGATAAATCCAGTTTCTCAACTAAACTTCGATATGTTCTTGCGATTTCTTTTTTACTTATATTACTAGCAACCGATATTTCAAGAATTGATCTTGGTATGCCACGTTGCTTGCAAGATGCATAGAGACATGCACAGATTATATTTTTTGATTTTCTTCCAACTGTCAATTTTGCCCGTATGGCTTTTCTATACATGTGTGCAGAATTCTCCACTATAGAATCAGGTATTCCCAATTTCATTTGTAACATGTTAAGAAATACAAGGGCAGATCGTAGTGTCCTGTTTTTAGATGCAACTATGCTTCTGGCGTTCAATATCTTGAGGCGATAAAATTCATTCTTGGCAGTTCTGGAAAGAGATTTCCCCATGCTATCTCTCTTTGACATTATAGTAGTCATGTTCATGTCAAACATTGCCAAAGTGTTGATTGAACCAGAACTTTTTTTTGCCAAATAATCTACTGGATCAGACCAATGTGGTGAAATGGTTTCCAAAGATTTTTCTTCTAAAACTAGTCCGCATGAACCGCAAAGGATCTCACCTGACATATTATCTGTGATTATTGGCCACCCCTTACAATCATGAGTAGTACATCTTGGAAAAACTTCATTTTTTTGAACGGGAACGTTTGCAACAATCTCTAGTTCTTGCTTTGCAAGAATTTGCTTGTGTTTACTCACGAATCAGGTCAACCCATTGCTTTCTTTCTTGGATTTCAAATGACTGAATTTTCTCGATGTCTTCTTTTATCAATTGTAATGCCAATTCGGCTTCATTTCGTAATTCTTCTGAAATGTGTCTTGAGCGAAGTTGAGCAATTCCTGTTATTGTATAATTCATTTGGACTTCCAAAAGAGTTTGGTTTCCAATCTGAGTCAATAAGATATCTTTTATGCCAGTCAGTGAGCCCCTAGTCCACTTTATATGAATGCCTTCTAGGTAAAAAAGAATAATTTTTTGATAACATTTATCAGAGTTGCTCAATGTCACCTCTCGAGTAAATACATTACCATCACGCGATTTGTTTCTCACCCTGACCATTCCTTTCCAAAAATAAGGATCCCTTTCAATTGCAGATATAACACTCCAGACTTTTTTAACAGTAGAGTTGATCATTATCTTTGCAGTGATTTCAATCATAGTATGACTTTCTAAAACGTAACATAAATGGTAGATAGTACACACTGCAATCTACGGCATTGAAATACAATGATGCCCCTACTCTAAATTGTAATGAAAACATTAGAAGATAAAACCAAATCAATGACTGCATTACTTGGCATGTTATCTCTGATTGTTGTCTTTACCATTGTTCCACATGCATTTGCATTAACAACTGCAGATGATCCGCATGGACCATTGGAATCTATTGCATGGACAGCAGCAATGGCAGTAGCTGGTGTTATGAGTGGCATTGGGATTTTGACAACAATTAAACGCGGAAAACTACATCAGAAATAATTCATTTCCATATTTTTTATTTAAAGATGGTTTAGATTTCTCCTAGTTTAAAAAGAAGATGATCTTGACGTGTTACTACCAAGTACATTTTCTAGTTCTGTTGTGCCGGATTTATTGTCAAGTTTTCATTTAGGCTTCTTTTTATAAACATAATATGCGACGAGCATCAATATTGCGGCAAATATTGCAACCACAATTACCACCGGTAATAAAATTAGACCCATGTTAAAAAATTGAAATTGTGGTGATGAAACAAAAACTGTAAATTTTGCAATATTTACGGCAGTTGGAGTATCAATTCGTAACCATACGTAATAAGTCCCCCCACTTGAAAAGATATAGTCCTGTGAAAAATCAGTTCCATGTATTGTGGTAGTTTCAAATTTATGTATGAGACCATTTGGAGTTGAGCTAGGTTCAGGGCTATTTACCACTGTAATAGTTTCTTTGAAATCCTTGAGATGTTCACCCGTTTTTAGATTTTGAACACTAAAGATCATAGTGGAATTCTTATCCACGCTTGGAGTAGATGGAATAGTATCAAATTGAATGCGAATATTGTCACCGGGATTTTTCCAATCTTGATAATTCAAGCCATAAAGATGAGCATATGAAGGTAAATTAGGGACCAAGACAATGCAATAGAGAAGTATTATTTTCATAGCTTTTAAAAATTTAAAATTTGAACTTACTTTCATTTAAGAATTGTAACACATCTTTACTTATAATACATTATAATGATTTTCTATCTTTGCAGAGAATTAAGAAACGTGTGTATAATTTTTAAGCAATCCATACTTGATATGACAAGTGAAAAAAATAATTTTATACATATGTTATTGTTGTTTATTTATTTTCACATTACATTATGCAAGCGCAGAGTCACCACTTCATAATGCATCTGCTGAAGGCATTTTTGGAATATTGAATTGGCAACCGGATGCATTAAACTCAGAGTCTGAAGTCATAGGAAATTATGATGTAATTATTACAACAGAGCCAGTCATTCCAGCAATAGACCAAGTTACTCACATACAACTCAAAGTTTTTAATTATAATCAAGGCGCATATGGAGATAAATCAAACTATGCCGAAATGGGTGTCAATCACTTTACAATGGGAGTGAGAATATATCACAATGATGTATTAGTACATGAATTTCTTCCACAATATCATGATGGAAACTCGTGGAACATTAATTATACATTTACACAATCAGGAAATCACGTATTAAAAATAGATTTGTATAATTTTGATAAGGACCACAATGTTGTAACATATATTTTCAATGTTCCAGTATCAACAAAATTTGGACCTATCTTTCAATATATTTTAGTTGCAGCAGTGGCTGCATTTGCAATAATCTTGACATGGATGAGATTTACCATGATGAAGAAAAAGGCTCAGAAATTGTAAATGATAAAACCAGATTGCAACATGCAAGGAGTTGTAAGATAATCTAATCATTTATGTAAACTAATTTTTAATGCTTTGATCATTCTGCTTGTAGTGTAGTTACACTGTTAACTTGTCTCAAACTTAGAATCTTAGATTGTATTGTATCGTTTAATTCTCGCTCTGTCTTTGTTTCAATTTTTGCTATTATGTCGTATACTCCATGAGTAGCTTGCACTTCTCTGATACTTTGCAGTTTCTGAAGGAATTTGATAATTTGTTGTTCTTTTCCAAGATCACAGTTTATGAGAACATAAGTTTCTCTCACACACTATTTCTTCAATCATTGTATTTCAATGCCTAGATTGCAGTGTGTACTAACTACCATTTAATCTCGCAAGTATTTATTCTCTGATTCACATTATTTTATCAGAATACTGAAGGTTAAACCCATATGGTTGAAACAATTTCAAGTGATGAATGTTATTTTGAATCAATTACATGAAAAAAGTCACAATAATTATTTGTCATGAAAATATTTTCATCGTGAGAGAAATCTAGTCAATCTTCAACCCAAATATTTTTTGGTCACTTGTCTTGAGGTAGTTTTTGTAGCCTAAAATATTGTTAAAGCAGACTAAGTTCCAATAACTATTTTGCATTAATTTTAGATTCTACCTCTAATAGAAATTAAAAAATATATAATGATAGAAGAACTGGAATGATAAATTCAGTATTATTTTTCTATAGTTGGATATTGAATAAACTTGGGCGCATTCTGACAAATAGTATTACGAATCCAACCACAATTGTCATGATAATTAGAGAACTCAGTGGGAATTCTGGCACAATTTGTGGAGAGTTTGCAGTATTCGCATTATTGGCAATAGTAGATGCAAATGGCGGAGCTACCTTGACATCAACATGTATCAGACCAGATTGGCTTACGTCTGTTACACCAGATTGTGGTCCAGTGCCTGCAACATTGATCACATAATGAACTACTGGCGGGGATTGTTTTACTACAAAGGTTTGCTCGTCCTCACCTATTGACGAGTAGATATCAACTCTTCCAAGATTTTGAGATAATGAACTAAGTTCATTGCCTTTATCATCCACAGTATAGATGTCATAATGCGTGTCTGAGATCCTTTGAGTTGAAGAATACATTGGTTCAAACCATATTCTCCACTTCATCGGACATCCCTGATGAGGTACCGATGGACTGTAGAGATATTCAATAGTAACCGAATTAGAATCAGTTGGTTTGGAATCATGAACGAAATCTGTTGCATAATCAGGTATTGGACATTTGGCACTTGATCCTAAGAGGCCTGTTGATGTGACATTCAAAAATGAGGGGGCCTGTTTGCTATTTCCATATTCTAGTAGGTCAAATTGATACCCAACTGTAGGTGCACCACTTGTCTTGATGGCATATACTTTGGCCTTGACTGGAAATGGCAATGTTGGATCTACCCAGATATAGCTATCTACACCACTATCCCGAAAGTAGACTGCAGATGTCTTGAATGTACCAGCTGGAACAGAGACGGTTTTCATTCCTACTGAACCTATGGTAACTTCACCAAAAAGTCCAGCCCGACCATAAACTGGATTTAGTGGATCAATAGGACTAACTTGTGTTGCAAAAGCATCAAGCCATCCCAATGTTCTCTTTAAATAATTTGCATAATCTGCCATGTTAGAGTCATAATATATTGGATCAGGAGTGACATGTCCTATCGTAACTATGCCTTTTTGGATTACAGAACCGTCGTGTACTGCCATCTCCAAATTGATACCATTACTTGTTTGATTCTTTACCCAAAAATCTATCTCTATTGGTGCGCCATTCTCCCATTGAACCCAACCCAAACTATATCGGTAATAATCACCTTGTTTGAGTCCCATTCCCGGATACCACGAACTGGAAGCATGTGCAGATAGTAAAAGATTTGGAGTAATCAGCAAGAACACAAAAATTGTAAATAAGATATATTTTTTCAAGGATGTCACATAATTGCACTTCCATCGTATTTGAATTACAATGATTGCAGTGTGTACTAGTCTTGTTAAATGATCATTATCTTAATTACGAAACTTTTAAAAATTATGAAATATTGTTAGAACTTTTTTATGTGATAAAAAATAAACTAGTATAACATGATCAAGTATCAAAAAAATATCCTTTCACATATCAAACTAAATTGCATTTGCAATTCGGTTCGAGGCTGTAAATGATGAATCGAATATTTTCTTCCAACATGAATAGTTGTCCACGTTGTGGAAAAATCCAAATTATAACAGACAGTACCACCGGAGAGAGATTTTGCGGAAATTGCGGATTTGTACTTACTGAAAGATCAGAAGAATCATCTGCAGAATGGCGCTCATTTTCCAGAGAAGAGTATGAAAATAAAAGTAGAACTGGAAGTCCTACTTCGCTTGCGCTACATGATATGGGACTTGCAACTGTCATAGGCCCTGTAAACAGGGACGCATATGGAAGACCACTATCAGCATCCATGAAAAGCAACATAGAACGTCTTAGAACATGGAACAATAGAAGTCAAACCCAACTACATGTAGAAAAAAATTTTAGGCAAGCATTCAGTGAACTTAACAGATTAAAAGACAAACTAGTTCTTTCCGATGATGTAATTGAAAAAACAGCGTACATTTACAGAAAAGCAATGGAAAAAGGTCTTGGAAGAGGCAGGTCAATCCAAGGACTTGTCGCAGCCTGCCTGTATGCAGCATGCCGAGACAGAGAGATACCTAGAACACTATCTTATGTTTCAAGTAAAATCAATGTCCAGAAAAAAGATGTGGCAAGATGCTACAGATTAATCCTAAGAGAGCTTGATCTTAGCATGCCTGTGGCGGATCCAATCAAACACATATCTGGAATTGCAAGCAGAGCAGGGCTAAGTGAAAAGACAAAAAGGAAGGGAATCTCGATTCTCAAAGTTGCAATGGAAAATGAGATTACAGCAGGGAAGGATCCAACTGGGATTGCCGCCGCTGCACTGTATCTCTCATGTATAAGAAATAGCGAAAAAAAGTCACAAAAAAATATTGCAGATGCTGCAGGCATAACAGAAGTTACCATACGAAATAGATATGCAGAATTAAAAAAGCATCTAAAAATATAGTTTTTGCACATATTGTGTTATAACAAACATAATAGCGTGATATCACAATATTTTGCATATTTCTTGTAATCACATGGTTCTAAACTTTTAAACATCTCAAAACCAAGAATAGTTTGTAGTTTGCTATTTAATATTTTGTCTATTATGTTCATATTGGAAAATTCAACCTATTCTGAAAAAGTACAACACGTACTTGATTCAAATTTTCTAAGAACCCATATTTCTGATCTAAACCATTATCTAGTTAGCAATGTATTTCACGGAATCAATTTGGCGTCAGCTGAAGTTGTTCTTCTTGCAGTGGGAATCATAATATTCATCGGCGTTGGTGGTGAGGCATTTTTCAGGAGAACTGGTATTCCAGATGTCACTTTTCTCATGGTTTTTGGCGTTATTGTTGGACCGATATTGGGCATCATATCCTCTGCAATAATTTTGAAAATAGTTCCATATTTTTCAGCCTTAGCATTGATAATAATTATGTTCGATGGTGGACTTAACTTAGATATTAAAAGCATAATCAAAACTGCCCATTTTGCGGCTTTACTTGCAGTAGTAGGTTTTGCGATATCTACCATTTCAGCTGCAGTCATTGCAGTGTACGGTCTTGGTTGGCACTGGGGAGATGGATTATTGTTGGGAGTAATGGTAGGTGGAAGTAGCTCAATTGTTGTCTTTGGTCTTGTTCGAAGACTTGCAATTTCGGATGAGGTAAAAGCCATGCTCAGTTTAGAATCTGCAATTACAGACATTCTTGCAACGATTGGAGCCTTTTTATTATTTAGTCAGATTGCATCACATAATTTTGATCCTAGTCTAATTGGCATAACTGCAGCTAAATCTGTAGGAGTAGGATTGCTTCTTGGTTTTGGGGTTGGATTGCCATGGATGTATCTGAGCTCAAAATTATCCAACACAAAACATGCCTACATGTTAACACTTGGAATTTTATTTGTATTATTCTTTTTAGCAAAATCTCTTGGAGAATCTGGTGCGCTTACGGCACTGATCTTTGGCTTGATGCTGGGAAATAAACAGGTTCTTGGACGTCATCTTCGACTCAAGATGCCTGAGGTTTCAACAGACAATTCATTTCATGAGCAGATAACATTCATAGTAAGATCCTTCTTTTTTGTCTTCATAGGTCTACTTGCAAATTTTGGTCAGTTTGGATTTATCGTGTTTGGAATAGTGATGGCAATTGTGTTTTACATAGGACGATATGGTATTTCAAAAGTAATTCTTACAAAGAGGTTTTCCATATTTGATAGAAAAGTCACGTCTGTCATGCTTCCACGTGGACTTGCAGCTGCTGTGTTGGCCACCATTCCGTTAACTCTTGGTCTTCCAAATGCTTCTGCATATCCACAGATAATTTTTGTAATAATAATTTCTACAGTGATAATAACTACTATTGGTCTTGGAAGTGCAAAAAAACTAGGACCCAAAGATACGCTTGCCTCAAATGCCTAGTTACACATCAATATACATTGAAATTTCCCAAGGGGTCGGAGTTTGTGCAAAAGCAGTGTGTTCTACATATTTCATAGATATGTAAATATCAAGAAAGTCCTTGGTAAATGTCTGCTCCATAAACTTTAGGTCACTTTTTAGTGATTCCAAAGCATCTTTCAATGTACTTGGAAGTGATCTTATTTTATAATTTCTTTTTTGTTCAGGTGTAAGTCTATAGATATTTTCCTCAATAGGATCACCTGGATCTTTTTTATTTTTTATTCCGTCAAGACCTGCCAAGAGCAATGCGGCCTCGAGAAGGTATATGTTTGCGGTAGGATCTGGAACTCGATATTCTACTCTTTTACTCTTTTCGCTTCCTCTTGAATACATCGGTATTCTGACCGCAGATGATCGATTGCCTATTCCCCAGCACACGTTTACAGGTGCTTCAAAATCTGGTACCAGTCTTTTGTACGAATTAGTAGTAGGATTAGATATTGCACACAGTGCATCGGCATGATCAAGTAAACCTCCGATATAGTATCTACCCAATTGGCTAAGCTCAGCTACTTTATCATTTGGATCGTACATCATATTTTTTTCTTTATTCCATACACTTTGATGCATGTGCATTGCTGATGCGTTATCACCATAGATTGGTTTTGGCATAAAGGTTGCAACCTTTCCATTTTTCTTTGATTTTACCTTTACGAGATTTTTTGCAGTAACAACATTGTCAGCTGAAATGATAGTATCATCATGCAACAGGTTTATTTCACACTGACCAGATGTGGCAACTTCGTGATGTTGTGCCTCCACTTTTATCTGAAAATATTTGTACATATCATCGCAGATGTCTTTTCTTATGCCTTCAAGTGTGTCTTTTGGCTGTGCAGGATAATATCCGCCTTTTAGATCTATTCTACTACTTGCATTTCCTCCAGTCCATGGTGCTTCACTTGATTCAATTGAATATCCAGAACCTCCATATGATTGTGTAGCACCAATGGGTGATGGAAATAAACTAATTTTATCAAATATGAAAAACTCAAGTTCAGGCCCCCAAACTGCTCTGGTTAATCCGAAATTTTTTAATTCATTTACTGCTTTTGTGGCTATTCCTCTAGAATCTCGATTATATCGTGTCTGAACAAAATCTGAAATTTCATAAAGTTCGACAAAGATTCTTGCATTTTTTCTTTTATTGTCATCATAATCAGGTGGCAATATTTTGAAAGTAGTTGAGTCAGGGAGAAGCACCATGTCTGATTTATTGACTGATTTGAATCCACGAATAGAACTTGCATCTAGTTTCTCAAGACCGTTTTTAAAATGTTCTTCAGTAAGTGAATATGATGGTATTCCTACACTGTGAAGCTCTCCGAAAATATCTACAAACCAAAAATTTACAAAATCAACTTTCTGCTCTTGTATTTTCTCAATTATGTTAATCTCTGTCATATTATTTATTAAAAATTGTTTTATGGAGGTCCGCCATGGACAGTACTGTTATCTCTTCCAGAAATTTTAGTATCTTTATCCAATATCTTTTCTAATCCATCTTCGAAAAAGAATTTCTTATCCGAGAATGGTTTTAGATCATCAATCCAAATTGCTTTTCTATCATACTTTGCAAGAAATGGTCTCTGAACCCATTTGGGATCCCTTCCCTGTAGAAATCTCATGACAATAGCTTTTAGTTTACCCACTTTGGCAACTCCTAAAACTTGGATCTTGCCTGGGGTGGAGGACATGCTTGGTCCTCTAACTGTCCTACACAGTCCACCTACTTGCTGATATGCGTCTCGAAATATTTCCTGTGCTCGTATCAGTGGGACTCCAAAGTAATGTTGTGCACCAGTATCCCTTACAACAAACATGTAATACGGAATCAACCCTAAGGATACTTGTTTTTTCCACATCTCTGCCCAAATATTAGAATCGTCATTAATGTGGTTTAGAACTGGTGACTGGGTTCTAATCTGTGCACCAGTTCCCCGTATTGAATGGATTGCGGCCTTGACAGCATCTGTTGAAAGCTCTATTGGGTGATTAAAGTGAGCCATAAATGAAAGATGTATTCCTTTTCTTGTCACCCTGCTGAACAAGTCAAGCATTTCCTGTGCATCGTTATCGGATGTGAATTTGTAAGGCCAATAAGCTAATGCTTTTGAACCGATTCTGATAGTTTCTAGATTTGGCAGATCTGCATCAAGTATAGAATCAACGTATTGCGAAAGCAGCTTTGCCTTCATGATCATAGGGTCTCCTCCTGTGAAGAGAATGTCTGTGACTTCAGGATGCTCTTTTAAGTACTGGATTAAAGAGTCGGTCTCACGCATGGCAAATTTGAGATCTTCCATGCCCACAAATTGAGGCCACCTGAAACAGAAGCTGCAATAAGCATGACATGTTTGTCCTTGACTTGGGAAAAAAAGAACCGTTTCTTTGTATTTGTGTTGCATCCCATACAGTTTGGTTCCATCCCTTAGTTGCGGAACATTGTGCTCCATCTGACCTGCAGGGTGCGGATTTAATTGAAGTCGTATTTCATTGGCAATTTTTTGGATCTTTTTTCCCTCCAAACCTTTTTCCAATGCAGTTGCCATCTTAAGATAATGCTTGGGTTTGAGCATATTTCTTTGAGGAAAGTTTAAGATGAATATTGGATCAATTGGAACTTTTTTCCAATCTATGAGTTGTTCTACCACATAATTATTGGTCTTGAAAGGCAAAACATTTCCGACTACCTCTATCTCAAATTGTTTTTCACGCGATAATTTTTTTATTTGTGGTATGTCGCGAAAATTTGTTAACGTATATGATTTGTATGATGGAGAATTAAATCTACTCCACGAGTCGTCAAATTGCTGTAAAACCATATTTTATTATATCATTCATCGTATTTATTTCGTTCGCAGATATTTTTGTGATTTTTATTTTTTTGGAGGAAGATTTAACAATGATGAAAACAAAAAAAATAAAATGAAAATATTTTTCTATAAAAATAATTTTTCATATCACGGATTAACAATAATAGATAGTTTTTTTCCATCAATCGATTTGCAAGGCAAACATAAATGGCATAATATAAAATGGTAGACCCGGTTTCAGCAGGCCAAATTCAGAATCTTCCATCCCTAATACTGTCAAATAGTGACCTCCAGATTCAATTATTTATTTTGATAGCAGGTCTAGTAACAATTTTTTCAATTTATTATAAATTTGCAAATTGGATTCGAAGGCAAAAATTTAGTTATACCAGGCCTCATCTTTCTCGTTTTATACAAAAAGCGGTACTGCCATTTTTTGCCTTGGCATTAATATCCACTACAAACTTCTACATTCAAATTTATGATCTATTTGATGAATCACAAGATTTGTCTGCTGGAATGCATACTGTGAAACAAACTTTTGCCATGATTCTAAATTCGATTAATATTCTTATTATTGGATACACAGTATCTCAATTGGTTCCCATTATTTTGCGAAAACGTGATTCTGATCAAAAAGAAAGAGACGATTTTGAGAATTGGAAGATGAAACGTGGTTTTGCAGATGATCCATGTAACAACTGTGACGTATGTAGTGGAAAGCGATACGGTATTTGTAAAAATACTCCAGATCTATTTCACAAGTTTTTCAAATGGATGCCTCCTACAGAAATTCCGGTGGAATTCACTAGAGAGGAATTTCAAAAATATCTTGATACTGAAGACGGTCGCAGACATTTAGAAAGTTATCGAATAGCCGGAATGACCATTGGAAGCTATCAGGCAATCATAAAAGATCCATTTGGAAAATGGAAGGAAATTGAGCGGGAAAAATATGATAGATATCTGAATTTTTGTTTGAATGGAAATAATGCTTCGGGGCGTGTACTCAGTCTAAAATCCAGACCCCATGAGGTTTATTCAATAGATGACTGGATGGAGGTCAAACGCCTCAATGATTATGAATATGTCATACCAGGAGGCAAACCTCCTGGATATTTTGAACAAAAACAAAAATCCATGCCTAGATCTGTTAATCAAATTCTCCCAGTTGGGATTTTTATTGTAACTATTTTAGGCGTAGTTGCATGGTGGGGCGTAGATCTAGTGGTAGTTGCTACTGCCACAGGCGGACTTGGAGTAGGAGTAGGATTAGCACTCAAGCAAACCATGGAAAACTACTTTGCATATCTAGTAATTAGAAAAAACAAGATAATACAAGAAGGGGACAGAATCCAATTAAATACAGGATTTAATGGATATGTGCACAGTATAACCCCCGGAGTCACATACATAAGGCATGCACTAAATGAATCACTAGCAATTATTCCCACCAATCAACTAATGAACGAGCAGATTTTAAATTTTACAAAAGAATTTTCATATGTTCCTGCCACAGTTAAAGTTGGAGTGTCATATCTTAATGATCCAAAACAAGTGGCATCAATATTGATCAAAGTTGGAAAATTGACCATGATTAAATCCAAAGATGAAAAAGGAAGACATCTAGTAATTCAAAAAAGTTGTCCATATCTAGAGAAAGACAAACCAAGCTGCGGATGTGACAAGAATACTCTTGCAGACATTGATCAGCCGGTGGTAAGGTTTGAAGACTTTAATGAATCCTCACTAGATTTTTCCTTGTGGGTATATGCAAGGGATTTCGGGTCACATTTTAAAGTACAGACAGATATGCGCATGATATTGTATGAAGAATTCAAGAAGCATGACATACGAATACCATGGCCGATAAGAACTATTTATCACGGAGACGAAAAAATAGAATCTGAAGAAATCTCCAAATTAGATGCAGAGCGGGAAAAAATTAGATCACAATTTGGAGTTGGAGATATTTCTCTGCCTGACGATGATTAAATTTTGAAAAGCATCTCAGAATTGTATCCTAATCTTTCCATAAATTTTGACTCATTTTAGAGTCGCAACAAAATTGATATGACTTAGGCCTGATCTACAAAAAATGCGGAATGAGAAACTTGTTCAGAAATTACCGTTACTTTTCTAGTTTACAAATAGAGTCAACGTTGAACGAACATTGTCCATTTTCTGTATCTGGGTGTTGATGGTTTCTTTTACCTTGTCTAGAGTTTTTGACTCTACCTTTGCTATGATGTCATATACACCGACTGTTTCTTCAATTTGTTTGACTGGGATCAAAGATTTCATCTCATCGATGACTCTTTTCTCTTGTCCATAGTCACAACTAATCATGACAAACGCTAAAGCCATGATTTCATTACGTGTTCATCATATTTGAATCCCCATATTGTAGTGTATACTCACATTGTAGACCAACAGTTTTCCTCCATTCTGCAGCTGATGGTATCCACATATCACAAATAGACTCAAGAAATAGCAAAACATCTTTGACTCAAAATGTTACCATAAAAAAGTAAATGTCTTTTGCAATATCTGAAATTAGTTATTTCTAGAACTATCACAGATTATTTTCAGCAATTGGATCTTTGAATCTGGTTTTGATATACTGGAGGAGAATAGGATATTGCAATATTAGAGAAACAAGAACAACACCAAAGGTCATGATTTGAAGTGTATTTTTAAAATCACCTTCAGGAAGCATTCCTACAAGTGCTACTGATATTGCACCCCTCATACTCCCAATCATGGCAACATTTCTCCAGGCCATAGGAATTTTTTCCCTAGTAAACCTATTTGTAATTCCAAGTATTGGATAAATGGATACAAATCTTCCTGCCAATACTGCTATTACAGCAAATATTACTAACGGAAGGTGATTACCTATGCTCATAATATCCATGCTTAATCCAAGATAGAGAAAAGCCAAGGAATTTGCTACGTATGCAATCATCTCCCAAAAATTATAAACAAATGTTTTTGTTTTTACACTAAGCACATTTTCTTTTTTTGATGTAACATGACCAAAATAAAGTCCAGCTATTGCAACAGCAACCAAACCAGAGACACCTAGGGAGTTTGCTGTCACTACTGATCCAAATACAATTGCAAGTGTCAGACCTGTTTCAGATAATGGTTCGTCCATAATCTTATGTAATTTTTGTCCGGCTATTGCAAATGCTAATCCTACAGCTATTCCTCCAAAGAACACGACTGCAAAATCTTTGGCTTGCATCAAAATGTCCAAATTCAACGAATTCAATCCACTAGTATTTTCGTATACCAGTGAGCCTTGTGCAATTATGATTGCAATAATTGAAGAATAGACTATGGCTCCAGTTGCATCATTCAAGCTTGCCTCTGATTCCATCATAGTGCTCAATGATCTTGGTACTCGCACCCTCTTGAATATCTCAATTACAACCGCAGCATCCGTGGGGGACATTAGAGCAGAAAACGCAAAGGCTATGATAAATGGCAGGCCTGAAAGGTATCCTAACACTAGTCCGCCTACTACAGTAGCAAGTACGGTCCCAACAGTAGCCAACAAAAAAGTTGAAATTTGAATCGATTTGAAATGGATGCGATTTATCCTCATCATTGCATCAAAAATTAATGGTGGTATTATGAAAAAGAGAATCAATCTTGGATCAATCTTGAATTTGTCAAAAACAATTGCATTAACCCCTACAAAATGAAAAATCGATATGGAAATTCCAACGCAAGCAAGAATTATTGCATATGGGATTCGAATCTTGGAAGCTACAAATGATGCAGCAAACAAAGATCCTAGAAAAATAGGAATAAGATACTGCGAATTAACTAGTTGTTCTGTTAAAGGGTCATTCATTTTATACAGTCCATCATACTAAGACAGTACATATGTTATACACTTATTCATCATTTTTAAAAAATACAAATTTACATGACATCATATGTTTCAGATAACTTTCATCTAAATTCTATTCCCATGTGACGTGGAAAACTGTGTAATTGTGATGAAAAGCTTGACACATTTGATTAATGGTTATAATTATAGGATTACTAGAGTATGGATAGAACCAATCAAGGTCTTAAAAATGATAAAATTAACAACCAATCGGAAAGAACAATCAAAAATAGAATCATGCATAAAGAAATGTCAGAATAGAACAACCCGTTCATTAAATGGCGATTTTGAATATCATCACTTGGCCATTTCACGGTCAAACAAATTTTTGAGAATACACGATTCTGAAAAAATAAAAATGTTCATACTTTTTGTGGATTTGGGCGGATCTACAAAAATGAGTTCAGAATTATCTCCTGATGTCCTTGCCAAAATAATTCGACTCTTCTCTCAGGAAATGGCATATATCGTAGAATCCTATGATGGTTTTGTACTGAAATATGTGGGTGATGCAGTGATTGGGTATTTCCCAGAAAGAAAAGCACTTGCCACTGCCAAGAATGCTGTCTTTTGTGCAAAAGCAATGGTATCAGTGATTGAAAATGCAATAAACCCCACTTTACAAAAAGCAGGTTACCAGTCACTGCAAATTAAAATAACTATGGATTTTGGGGATAACAACATAGTAAGATACGGTTCAGATATTCAAAAATCTCATATTGATATTATCGGATTATCAGTTAATCTTGCTGCAAAGATGCAATCACTTGGAAAACCAAACCAACTCATAATTGGAAATCAAGTTTTTCTCAAGTTATCCCCCCAATTGAAAACCTGTTTCAAAAAAATCAAGGTTAATTCAAAAGTATGGCCATACCATGATCTCGTAAGCAAGAGCCCATATCCTTTGTTTTTGACCGGGTTGTCCTAAAATCTAATAATGTCGTTAAGCGCACACATTCAAACAATCTTCGCTTTATGCAATCTTGTAATAATGAAATATGCTGAAAGCCCGATTACCCCCCACAATAAAGAAGCCATTTTTGCAGTGTTACTAAGATAGTAAATTAATACTATACAGCATGCCAATCCAATTATAGGAAGGACAGGATAAAGAGGCACTCTAAAAGGCCGTATTGTTTGAGGCTCTTTTCTTCTTAGTTTCAAAAGAGACAAGTGTACAAATATGTATGTCAGCAAGCTTCCAAAATTATAGATCGACGCAATAGTGTCAATATTTTTGAGGAAAACTCCAGCCAAGATGGCGATTGCAGAACCTCCCAGTAGAATTGAGACATAGGGGGTCCCAAATTTCTTACTGATAGAATCCAGTTGCCGTGGTAGAACCCTATCTCTTCCCATGACATAGCTTGCTCTAGTACCTCCAATTATGGAACTTAGGACGACAGATCCTGTAGCTACAATTGCTGAAAACGATATCATGTCTAGAAAAATTCTATTATTTGAGATGCTTGATGCCAATGCGGATAGAGGAGACGGATTATTTCCCATGACCTTCCAATCCAACACACCAACCTCAACTACCGCAATTGCAACGTATAACACAAAGCTCACAAAAAATGCAATCAATAATGCTCTTGGAATTGTTTTCTGTGGGTTTTTGGTCTCCTCTGACATCATGGCTACTGTATTGAATCCAAGAAAAGCAAAGAAGATGATGGCTGAACCATTGAGCATCCCGCCAAAACCATTTGGAAAGAAGGGATGGTAGTGTGTTACACCCAAGTGCGTTGAGATGTAATATCCTCCAACCATTATCAATAAAACAAGTGCAAAGATCTTGATGAATACCATGCCCATAGTGATATGGGTTGCTTCTTTTACACCGATGAGATTGAGAATCATCAAAACTATTGGTAGTCCTACAGCTGAAAGAATTAATGCAGTTTCTCCATGGAGGCCAAATAATTCGGTAAAGTAGGCTGCAAATCCAATTGAGACTGCAGCTGCACCTACGATGTAATCAAAATAGTTGAACCACCCCACAACAAAACTCCAGAATCTACCAAATGCCCTTTTTGTAAATGCATATGATGCTCCAGTTTCGTGAACAAAGGAGGAAAGCTCAGCATAAGAGAGAGCTGCCATCAATGCAATAGACCCTGCAATCAAAAATGAAAAAATGACCGAGGGGCCAGCTAACCCTGCAGCGACTCCACTTATTACAAAAATTCCAGCACCAATTATGTTTGCAATTCCAAGCGATGCTACGCCTAGTAGCCCTAGACTCCGTTTTAACTTTGGCGTTTCCGACATTGTAATTCCAATGGTTAGCCGTATGGCGAACTTACATCCAAATGTGTATGTGGAGGTGTTGATTCGTAACCTGGGTTAAATTTTCTAGATAAAAACGAGATTGTTACTAGTGCGCCATTTCGAACGGATCTCAGGGCATCCATGAATGTAGTTCTGGTCATGTCTTCTAGGTAAACTATATCAGCTATCATGACAGACTCCAAGTTGGCAGATATCTCATAGTCCACATCAAGTTTTAACAATTCCATCTTCAGCTCATCAACATGCTGAAGTTTTTCTTCCATGGTCAATGATGCAAAACCATTTTGAATTACTTTAGGACTTGCTAACTTCATCACTATCTGAAGTATGGAATTATCTTTTGGTTTAGCAATATTTATTGTAAATCCTAATCCGAAAACATTTTTTAAAACAAGTTGAAAATCTGCAAGAGTATTTTTTACCTCCGATGTTTCAATGTGGTCTAATGCAAACCACATCTTAATCTTCTCCTTGTAATCCATGGTACTTTTTTACCCTACTTCTGTCTGAAATGCATCTACAATATCTCTTGCGGTTACAATGCCATATAATGCATCACCTTCTGTCAATACAAGTCTCTTGATATTTTTTGCAGCCATGATGTCAGCTGCCTCATTTGCAAGAATGCCTTTCTTTGCTGTCACTAGCGGAAAAGATGAATGGTCCCCAACCTTGCTTGACAGATCTATCTCTTTTTCAAGAATTCGTACCAAATCCCGCTGGGTAAAAATCCCATAGTTTGAACCTCTTGATACTATGACACTTCCTATCTTTTTCTCATGAAGAATTTTAGATGCGTCCAAAATGGAACTTTCGTAATGACATTGTTGAATCTTGGTACTGATCACTTTATCAAGAGTAGGAGAAATGATTGTTTTTCTAAATGCTCTGAGCATATCAGAGGCAGTGATTATGCCAACAAGCTTATCCTTGTCTGCAAAAATCAGTATACGGGAATTTTTTGATATCATTAGTTTTGCAGCTTCAATTACTGTAGTGTCTGGTGTAACAGAAACAAAGGGTTTGATGGACAAATCTTTTACCGCCTTGTCTGGGATCTTTCCTTCAGATACAACGTAATGCAAAATTTCTCTTTCTGTTAGTACTCCAAGTGGCATAGTGCTTTGCTCTTCCATAACAATCAGCGTGGCAAATCCATTTTCTGCCATGAAATTAATCGCAGTCTTGAAAGGAACTGTGGGTTTTACCGAAATAGGATATGCCGTCATATAGTTACCAACTAGTAGTTTAGTCATTTTCAATGCCATGAAAGACCTAGTAAATCATGGTATTTTACTTGAGATATTGAATATCAAAAATGATAATTGTGAATGCAATTTAGTGTCAAAATCATGTCATACTGGTTAAATTATCAAAGATGAAAAACAACTATTAGATTAAATTTCTACATCAACACCTCTAACTCGTGTCACTTGAGCTTCTAGACGAGCCTGTCTACAAATTTACCAATCCCAAAATGACTACCATAGCAAGCAATCTTACAATTCAGGATGCTGCAAAAGCAATGGTTGAATCACATGTAGATAGCATCCTAGCGTTTGATAATAACAAAATAGTAGGAATGGTTACAGAGAAGGACATCCTATATGATGTGGTGGCCAAAGGTCTTGACCCAACAAAGACTACACTTAAAGAAATTACGAGGAGTCCTCTCATAACAATAAGTAAAAAATCTACTGTAAAAGAAGCACTAGAATTAATGAAAAAGTTTGACATCCGTAGACTGGTGGTTGTAGACAAGCGACCAATAGGTCTGATTACGCAAAAAATGATTTGTGGAAATTTGAGAAATAATCGTCTATTGTTGCCAGAACTAGAAATTGTTGATAAAACATTTTGTCCGTACTGCTCTCAAAATTTTAAGGATAACAAGTCAGTATGCAAACACATTGATGAAGTACATATCGCCAGAAAAAATAGAGTAACTCATTAGGTCCTAGAATTATTTTCGGCAGTCATTAATTGTGTAAACAATCTTTCTTGAGAGTGTTATAGGACTAGTGCTTTTGTCTGTTGTTATGAGAATCACATTTTCATCCAATGGAAAGGTGATAATTGTGAGGTTCGCTCTTTCTGATATATGATAGTTAATGGGTCCATAATTTTCATCAAAATCTTTTCCCATTGACACCTGAAGAACACAGTTCATGCAAAAAAGTTCGTTCAAATGATCAGGAAATTGTTTAGCAAACTGGGATCTTGAAATTTTTTCCATCACCCTTCCACGATTGTTGATAACTGCAACAGATTGGATGCTTTTGTTTAGTCTAAGAATGGTATCACATATTGACTCAAGGGACACATGTGATAGCATCATTTTCTCCTCATATGCAAATACAAATCCACATCTAAAAATTTGGGCAAGTCCAGATTTTTAATACTGAATACTACAAATCCTGTCATATGATCTCCACTCGTACTAGGATGTGCAATCATTCACCAAGCCTCACATCCGATTTTCCACTAATTCTGACAATATCTCTATCAGCAGAGATACCTTTGATTTTGTCTATCGTCATACGGCTCTCCACATGAAGAGTGTTGTGTTTATCACCATGTTCTACTTCCAAAGAGTATTTTTCTCTTAGACCGTTTACTTTTATGTCCAGATCAACCCCGGGTTTATACTCTACAATTGCGCTTACAAAAGGCTCATGAATGTTATATTCGCCAAGTTCTCTTTCTACATACATTACTCGGTGTACAAAATTAGGATCAACATTAGGCATGACTTGTTTTAACTTGGACATGTATTCTTCATATATTGATTCTACATCTTGCGACATGATTTAGTTAAGATGAAATTCTATTTAAAAAATGTCTAAAATATCATCAATGATAACCACTCGGATCAATTTTGATTTTCAGGATGTCTATTTAATTTCATTTTGGCTTTCTAAAGCCCCATTTGTCAAGGGCTTGTTTCAATTCAATGTGAGTTTTTGCATACTGGTGTAAAGAAATTTTTTGCATGGTTGCTTCTATTGCCTGCATTGCAGCCTTTGCACCAGCCCTAGTCCCTTGTTGATGGCCATGAATTCCTCCGCTTACGAGTAGACCGATATTGTCTCCTAGGACACTCATGACAGAAGGTAGCAAGCCTGGATGTAACCCTCCAGAAGATATCGGCAATACAGGTTTAAAGTTTGTCCAGTCCTGAGGTAGCATCTGGTTGCTTTCTTTGAAACTTTTTTTCCAAATAGTTTTGGCAGTGATCTCCTCTTTGATGTCAAGAATCTCATCTTTATTTCCAACTAATTTGCCTACTGCGGTACCGATGTGAATTTGATCAACTCCTACAAGCCTCATTATTTTTGCAAGGACTAGCATTTTTATTCCATGCCTAGGATTTCTATCAAAAGCTGCATGCATGGCCCTATGCGCATGAATTGCAAGTCCATAGTCTTGACACGTTTCACGCAAGGTCTGCACTGCGGATACTCCTACAGTTACCACATCGATCATCACATATTCCCATCCGAGATCATGCAACATCTTGGCTCGTTTTTCCATGAGTTTTGTCTCACCTGTTATGTTGATTAGCGCAGATTTTCTCTGTCCTGTCTCCTTCTCTGCCTTGTCACGCATTTTTGCACACAGTCTAATTCTGTCTTCAAATCTGTTAAATGAAGTTGAAGTAAGATTCTCATCGTCTTTGACCAAGTCAAAACCGCCCATCCATGTCTCATAAGCTATTTGGGCATGCTCACTTGCACTCCAACCAATTTTTGGTTTTGCAACAGCACCTGTTATTGGCCTGTGTTTTATTTTCAAAAATTTTCTAATGCCTTCGATTCCAAATTGTGGACCTCTAAAGTGCTTGAGATATATTTTTGGAAGGGATATGTCAACAAGTCTTAGATTTTCCAATGCTTTCATGCCAAAGATATTTCCTGCAACTCCGCTCAGCAGTTGCGAGGCATTGCCTTCCTCCCACAAGTCTATAGGATATGAAACTTTAACAAAATTTCCTTTTATCTCACAAGACTTTGCCATCATTTTATCCAATCTGGTTGGAACTTTGTTTAATGTAGTCCATGTCCCAGCTGAGCTCTCTGATGCAATTCTTCCAGCTGCTTCCTTGACAGAAATGCCTCTAGCTGGTTCAAACCTGAATAGACAAACAATATCTGTCTTGGTTGGGGCATATTGTAAATCTACAAAATCTGAATACCAGTCAATTTTTTTCATATAATAATTCCTTCTTTATCTTCTCTGGAGATATTATCCCTCGTTCAGTAATAACCGCCGTTACTAATTCCCAAGGAGTTATGTCAAATGCAGGATTTCGTATCTTAATTCCGATAAGTTTTTCTTTGTCAATTATTTTTCTGAAAATTTCTCTGCCTGACCTTTCTTCAATTTTGAAATTCTCTCTTGTATCAAGCTTGAGAGAATTTGCAACCACGTAAAATGGCTTGCGGGCACTTGATGCAGCAGTTGCTAAAAGTCTAGTTCCAATCTTGTTTACAAGACCTTCTAGTCTAAGTGCATCTGCACCAACTATTACCAAGTCTACTTCTTTTATGAAATACCCTATTGCATTATCATCTATTAGAGTAACAGGTATGCCCTCAAGAAAAAGATCTTTTGCGGTGAGAACTCCTTGTTGTTTAGGTTCAGTCAGACATGCAATGACAGAGATTTTCTTCTTGTGCCTTGTCCATACGTGTTTGATAAATGACATGGCTTCTCCTGAATGACAATATGTCATTATCACACTTTGAGAACGTATTATTTTATCCGAATATTTTGATTCTTTCTCTCTTGCAATGTTGATAGTTTTTATCAGATTGTTTATGGTCGATATCTTTTTTTCTTTCCTTAAGATTTTAAGACAATTGTGTAGTACTACTGCCGTTGGACGTACTTTTTCCAGTTTTTTTGCAACAATTTCAAAATCCTTTCCAAAACCATGCTGCTTTGCATATTGTTTTAAAAAACCAAGGCTATAGAGTGCAATTTCATTTGCCCCTTGGACCTTAATTTTCCGTATATCTTCTATGGTTCTATGAAGGAACTTCATGACTGTTATCTATCTATTACGAAAGCTCTTTTCACTACTGGTGATTCTTTTATCTTGTGTATGAACATCTCTTTTCTTTCGCCAACGCCAATGGGTTCTATGCTTGAAAGTAAATCTTCAACTCTTGATAATTTTCGCGATTTTTCAGCATAAACAGTAAACAACAAATCTCCGCTCTTTACTCTATCACCTTCTTTCTTGTTAAGTATGATTCCTGCTCCTTTGTCTTTTGGAGATCCTGCAGCTCTTGCTATTTCTACAAGAGAGTTATTGTCCATCCATAGGACCTGACCTGATTTTTTAGACTTGATTTCTTTTACCTCTTGTCCAATCTTAAAATCATCAAGACCCATTCTGGGATTTCCACCCTGTAGCGCAATTATTTCTCTCATCTTCTTTTCTGCCTTACCAGTACGCAAAATTTCCTTTGCTAAATGATACCCATTATCTTTTCCAATCATTTCAAACAACGAACCTGCTAGATGACAAGCCTTGTCTATTAAATCAGGAACATTGGACTTGTTCATCAATACGGACAATGCCTCTCTTGCCTCAAGAGATGCACCCAAAGTATATCCAACTGGCATTTCGCCATGCGTTAAAATACATTGGGTATGTATGCCCAGTTTTCTTCCTAGTTCTATGAGATCCTTTGCCAATAAATCCGCCTCTCCTATTGTCTTGACCTTTGCCCCTCTTCCAGTTGGTATATCTATAATGAGATGAGTTGCACCGACCGCCTTCTTTTTACTCATTATTGAAGGCAGCAGTAGTGGATCAATGTACAAGGAATATTCGGTTCTGACAAAGATATCATCGGCAGGAGCAAGTTCTAGTGATCCTCCCCAAACAATACACCCATTACATTTTTTTACAATACTCTCCATTTCCTCAATTCCAAAGTTTACTGGCATTATTGTTTCTGCTCTGTCTGCGGTGCCAGCAGCTGATGTGATTGCTCTTGATGATGCTTTTGGAATTGTGACACCTGCGGCTGCCACTATTGGTACTACCAATAAGGTGGTCTTATCTCCTGGTACACCACCAATACTATGTTTGTCTGCAATTATTTTTTTGCGTAGGTGTAATTGTTTCCCGGTAGCTACCATTGAAGATGACAGACTCACTGCCTCGTCAAGATCTAGTCCTTGTATGTCAAGTGCAGTAACAAAGGCTGTAATCTCACCTTCATTGAGATTTCCTTCAACCACATCCTTTACTATTTCCAAAATTTCACTGTAAAGGAGTCTCTGTCCTTTTAATTTATGGTGTATGAATTGGAGAGATTTTGGAAATGTCGCAACTTCAACTTCTACTACAGAATGTTGTCTGAGATCAAGTTTTTTCCTTACCTCATTATTTACTCCAATAGTACCTATCTTAACAGTTGTAGAAATGTTAACGATTGCAGTCAATTCACGTCTTTTTAAATTTATTTTAATTCTTCCTGATGCAGTTACTCCTACTTCGTCCGCATCATGTTTGTTTAGAAAAACTATTGGTTTTCCGCCTGACTCTATTCCTAAAATATCAACTCGTAACTGCATTCGTAATTTTTATTGCTCATGGAATATATCATTTGAGTACAATTTTCATCCTTGATTGTGAGCAGTAGCTGTTCAACTACCCCTCATGTTGAATTCCAGATAACTTATTACAACTTATAGGGCATTTATTGTGATGAACGGAAAAACTATTTGGATCATTAAAGCAAATGGTGATCGAGTACCCTTTGATAGCCAAAAAGTGAGATCTACATGTGTCAGGGCTGGAGCAAGCAGAAAGGCGGCAAAGCGAATAGCTGAAAGAGTAGGCCGAAAGGTGCAAGATGGTACAAAGACATCTGAAATTTATAAAATGGTTCTAAATGCTCTCAAAATTGAAGATGAGAGTAAGATAATACATCACAAGTACAGGCTGAAAGAATCCATGATGAGGCTGGGGCCTGCTGGATATAGTTTTGAGAATCTTGTTGGTGAAATACTTCATGCTCATGGTCATAATGTCCTGGAAATTAGATCAATAGAACATGGCAAATGTGTAAGACATGAAGTCGATCTTACTACTGAATTAGTTTCCACTGGAGAAAAATTCATAATCGAATGTAAATATCATCACCTGTCTGGATTATACACAGGCCTCAAAGAATCACTGTATACTCATGCTAGATTCTTAGATCTTAATGACAAGTATGACCATGAAATGCTGGTATGCAACACCAAACTGTCTAGTGATGCCATAACATATGCAAAATGCATTGGTCAACAACTACTCTCCTGGAGATATCCTCCAAACAACAGTCTTGAAAAAATAATTGAAGAAAATGGACTATATCCCATTACCATTCTAGGATTAAACAAATACGAACTAGAATCTTTTGCAAGAAATAACATGATGTTGATAAGAGACTTGGTAAACTCCAAGTTGAATATCTTATCCAATGAAACAGGAATATCTTATCAGAGACTTGAGAGACTCCAGAATCTGGCAAAACAGATTTTACAATAAAGCAATAAGGTTCCCGTAATATTGAACATATTTCGAGTGGAATCACATGAAATCAAAAACTGAAGATCTGTTTTCATCCATTTCATAAGATTTTGACACAGAGAAATCCACAAAGTTGACAATATTTGTAAATATCATGGTCAAATGTATACAAGTAAGACATAT
>JAJSDS010000129.1:238-4847 GCA_028580875.1 Nitrosotalea sp. | reverse complement strand
CATGTCTGTACTGTTGATCTTGGTGGGACAGTCACTTGGCCCATCTGTTGCAGGAATGTTCCAGCAGATGTACACACAAACAATTCCAAATGTATCAGGTGTGTTTCCATCTGCGTTATCATACCTGCAAATATTCTCTAGCGCAGGAATTTTATCCCTGGTATCTGTTGCACTAGTTGTTGTGTTGAATAAAAAAATAAAGGCAAACCGAAAAAATAACATGGTACAATAACATGAAACTTCAGATTGCAAATAATACACTAGAGATTCAATTCAGTACGACTGAAAAGATCCTGGCAATACACGGCTCGATGCAAATTCCACTCTCTCATATTACACAGGCTGCCGGTATGCTTTTAGAGCCAACATGGAAGCAGATACGCATGCCTGGAACAAACTTACCAGGGATAATCAAGGCTGGAACATACTTTACCAACCGTGGAAAGGAGTTTTGGTACCTGACTCGAGGAAACGAGGTTCTCAGGCTTGAACTCAAAGACGAGTTCTACGACAGGATAATTCTTGGAATAAAGGACAGTTCATTTTGGACAAGTAGACTTGGAATGACGAAATAAAAAAACTGTAGATTCTAAAATTTAGGGATTATAGTTGCCGCTCAGATATGCACCAGAGTCCATTGCAGATGCTGGGATGCTGCTGTTTGTATTTTTACATCCTGTCTGAAATGAAAAGCAATTAGTTGTGCTAGCAGGAACATGGGACGCATCACTTATTCCAGTGTATATTCCAGGTGTTTCCCATCCAGATGCTGACAGCATTCCTACTGCTATCGCTATTGTGCCGCCAACACTTGCACCCAAGATGATTAAAAGTGTCTTTTGTAGCATGGTATATGGTGTGCGTTTTTTCATTTAACTCTTGACTAACATTGTTCAGTAGATTAAATCACAAAATGTATGAATTGGAATTTTACCAAAATTGACAACAATACTAGTTAAACTGCTATCCAGAAAAACGTATTAATCAAGACATGCTTCTGCTGAAAGCAATAGAAGATTTTTAGATTTAGGCTTGGAGATAAATCAAGTATTCAAACAAAATGAGGTGGCATTGAGATAATTTGACAAAAACCCACCCACGGATTTTCAAACTTCAATTGGTTTTCAACTACAATTGTAATACTCATCAAAAGTATCAAATATTGAATTTGTTATGATGAATACTTTGTTACAACTGCGTAAATTGTAAGACCCACACCTATAACAAAAAATGCCGATCCTATAATTTGTAAAACTCCTGATGCCTGACACCTATCTAAGATATTTTGTGGTATTGCCCCTACAGCTAGCCCCATAAATGATGGACAGTCTGTAAAAGGTTGTTGCACAAATATGTATGCCGCACCACCCATGAGTATCAAAATTATACCAATAACTAAAAAAATTGTTAACTTTTGCATTTGACTTGATCATTATGATACATAATTAAGGTTGCCTAGTATATCACAAGAAAAAGTTGAATTGAAGTTTTTCTTTCATAGGGGTGCCATAAAGATAATCTTGAACTGTTCAAATCAATACTTTAGTATCAATTGGACAAAGGGTTATCATGACTGTGAAAACCCTACAAATAGCAACTTTTGGGCAAGACAATGAAGGAATACTTGCGGGCATACGTAATTTTCCTATTCATAAACTAATCTTGCTTCATTATAAAGATGATACAAAACTAGTAGAAGAGTTTTCAAGCAATCTTCGTTCCACCTTGGGAATACCGATTTCACTGAAACTGATTGTACAGCCAGACATAATCAGAAGTGCAATGGAACATGTATCACAGATAATAAAGGAAGAAGGACCAAACTATGAACAAGTTTTGATCAATGTAAGTGCAGGAGATAAAATGATAGGATGTGCTGCACTTTCTTGTGCATTTGTAAATGGAATCAAGGCATTTGGAACAGACATGCAAGGAAACCCGATGCTTTTACCAATATTGAAGCTGAGTTATAATGAGATAATCTCTGATGCCAAGATCAAAATTTTACAGGCGATTGATAAAATTGGAGGCTCTGTTGAAAGTCTTGAAGAATTATCAAAAAACTGTGATTTTGGAAAACCACTCTTGAGCTACCATATACATGGAAATTCAGAAGCAAGGGGTTTGGTTCAGCTTGGCTTGGTAGACGTTGAAAGATTAGAGCGTGGAAGGACAAAGATCACCTTGAACACTCTAGGAAGGATGCTTATTTCTACGAAATAATTTTGAAATACCTCGTATTGCCACGTCTATAGGACAGGTTTCACAATATTCAGAATGATTTGCTTTGTGTTCTTCCAATTTTTCTTTTGATACAAACTCTGCATTACATTCAGTACACTTGTTCATGGAATCTTTTTCTAAATTTACCATGATTTACAATGTTGCAATATGGATAAAAGTAAATCCTTGAACTGTTCTATTTTTTCTTTATAGATTTGGAAAAATCTTCTTAAGCGATGTTAGTACTTTTTCAAAACTATGACAATGGAATCTATTTTGTATCCAAAAAAAGTTGCACTTGGAGCAGGAATAGTTGGCGGAATTGCAGGAGGTGTAGTAATGTATGGAGTAATGAGCACTCTAATGACACAAATAGGTCTGGGTGCAAATTGTTTTGCCATAATAATGGGATTGATCACAGGTCAGTCTTATGAAAATGCACTATATCCTGGAATCACTGCACACTTTCTTACTAGTATTGCAATAGGTGTAGCATTTGGTGCAATAATCAATGTCAAAAGATTACAGATCCGAGGATTTGGTAAGGGAATAGGACTAGGAGTTGCAACAGGTGTTATTGCTTTTGCAGTAATCTTTGTACCAATAGCAATGACTGTTCTTCCAACACACATGATGGATTTGATGAAGATGATGCCCATGGGAAATACGGCAATGCCAGAAAATAACATGCAAGGTACATCAATGAGTGGAAGCACCGAGATGCAAGGCAAACCAGCGATGGATGAAAAAACAAAGATGGAGGAAATGAACAAGATGATGATGGAAGAAAATGAAAAGCTGTTTCCAATGATCTTGGCTGGAGCATTTGTATCACACATTGCATTTGGTGCAGCACTAGGATTGGTAGTTACACCGATAGTGAAAAGATCGGCAGAAAAATCTGGAAGATAACCTTCCTTCCTTTATTTTTAAATGATGATCAGAATATGAAAATAAAATGTGTAGATTGTGATTGTATTCCAGATGAATGTAAAAAGAGCACATCGTCAAAGGATTGTATCAATTGTACGTGGAAGGAGTGTTGTTGTTGGGCGGTAATCAATAACACAAAATGAATTGGTATTAAACAAATTTACATGTTGAGAAAACATTTCACTTTCTTACAAGGCTGCAGGAACAGTGTATCGTATAATTTCCCTTTTTCAAAGCCCATTTTAATAATGGAACAATTGCTTCCCTCAATTCTTTTCCTCGAGTAGACAAGGAATATTCTACCCGTGGAGGAATTTCACGGAAGACTTCCCTTTCAATAAGTTCCTCCGCTTCAAATTCTTTTAGCATGGATGCAAGTGTTGAAGGGCTGATGCCTTTAAGCTCTGACAACAATTCATTATACCGCAGCTTTCCATGGTTGCCAATCTCATTTATGATAAGAAGTCCCCATTTCTTTCCAATTGTATCAATGACCCCATCAAGTGGGCACAGGCAAACTGGATTACTTTGATCTTTCATAGTAACTACTATACTATGAACTTTGTATCTTAAATGCTTTGAATTTAATAGTATTGACATGGTAAAAGAATCAAATCACAACAATAACAAAGTATTCTTGTGTGAAATATGCCTACTTGGATACCAAGATTCAACACATGCACAAAGATGCGAGAATCATTGTAGCAAGTTCAATAGTTGTTCTCTTGAGATAACAAGGCATGCAATTCTAAAGTGATTCAAATGAGTACAATTTTAAACGTATTAAGAAAACCTCGCTATGCTTTTGTTGCAATCGCAGTATCTGTAATCTTGTCCGTACTGTTCTGGCTTCTTACATTTTACTTTACACCTACTCCATTGCCTGCATACATACAGAATTATGGAATACTGTTTACCGTTACTACTGTAACCTTGGGAACTGCAATAGCGATTCTAACAGGAATAAACACGTCTATGGTAATTTGTCGAAAACAAATGACTGGAGGTTTGGGTTTTGGAAAAGGCACAACTTCTAACATATGCAGTGCTGTTACCGGTGCTGTTGCATCTGGATGTCCCATATGCACTGCGCCCCTGTTAGGTGTATTTGGTTTGGGTGGCGCTTTAGCTTTACTTCCATTTCAAGGTCTTGAGCTAAAAACTATTGCAATAGTGGCATTGGGAATATCGTTATACTATACTTCAAAGAATGTCAAGATCACCTGTAAGATGTAGATTTTTTATTTTTTATAATGAGAGAGCATTGAATTAATTCAAACAATCTATACTCCGATTTTTAAACTTCAATGAGTTTTGAACTAAAACTACAATACCCATCAAAGGTTTCAAACTGATACTGTGTTATGTGAACAAAAAGTTGTAGTAAGTCTTACCGGGCAATTATCAATTTTGAAATTCTTCACAGGGTTATAATAGAAAAACATCATTTCAT
>JAJSDS010000129.1:0-228 GCA_028580875.1 Nitrosotalea sp. | reverse complement strand
CAAATCAAAAAGCAACTAATAGTTCAAAAATTGTACTTGTAGCGCTTGTTGGCTGTATCTCTTTTTTGATATTGATAGTAGTTTTTGTGAGTGCAGGATTTGTAAGACAGGTTCCAATTTTTTGGAAGGAGGAAATCAGAGCCACTATTGCATTTCAGGAAATAAATGGACAACTAAAAGTTGTTGGGTTGATAGGTAATGGGGATACCAATCCCACTCTTGTAATGA
>JAJSDS010000128.1 GCA_028580875.1 Nitrosotalea sp. | reverse complement strand
TAATGGAGCCTTTTTCTCTAAATGATCTCATCAAGGCATGTCCATATTTGGATAAATACACCTGTATGGTGTTTTTATCAAAGCATAAACAAGCTAATCCAAATCAAACTTCAGAATTGTTTGAAATGGATTCAGATGGAAAGTTCAAACTAATTAGGCCTTTACAGTATGATCTTTAACATGAAATTTGTTTTTCTATTTCATTTCTGATAAACTTGACAATTTTTGATTTACTCTTCCATCCTGATTCAATAGCAGTTTTCGAGTTTACAGCTATTACACTATTGTAACTAGGATTCTCCTTGTATCGTTTTGTGCCAATATCGTTTGCAATGACAAGATCGCAATCTGATTGTACCATTTTTTCCCTTGCTTTTCTTATCAATTCCTTCTTGGATACGTTTGCTTCTGCCTTGAACCCAACAAGAAATGTATCCCTCTGGAGTTTTTTGACATCATTTATCATCTTTGGTACTCTAGTTAGCTTCAACGAAATCCTAAGAAGATCACTGTCAAGTTTTGTTCTTTTTGGTTTCTCTGGAGTATAGTCAGAAGCTGCTGCTGCAAGGATTACAATGTCAAACTTTTGTCTCATCTCTTTTTTTAGTGCTGTACTCATTTGTCCACTGGTCTTCACAGGTACCACCTTGGCACCTTTTGGGGGAGCCTCTGTTCCAGGACCGTAAATCAAGGTTACCTTGGCACCAGCTGAGACAAGCTCTGATGCAAGCAAAACACCAGTCTTGCCTGTGCTCTGATTTGTAATTACTCTCACAGGGTCAATGTATTCTATGGTGGGGCCTGCGGTGATGAGAATTTTCTTTCCCTTGAGAACAGGTGACGAGCCAAACTTTTGTAGCGTATAATCAAGTATCTCTTCAGGTTCTGCAGCTTTAGCTTTTCCTTCTACAAAGCTTGGAGAAATAAAATCAACCTTATTTTTCAAAAATTCAATATTTTTTACAACTGCAGGGTTTTCATACATTGCCTTGTGCATTGCAAGTGCTATGACAATTGGAATCTTGGAGCCAAGTCCAACACTGAGTACTGTAGATATTGGCGTATCATCAATACCATTTGCTAATTTACCAAGTGTATTTGCAGTGCATGGATACACCACAATACAGTCTGATTGTTTATAGTCTGCAACCTTGATGTGCTCCAAGTCTCCAGTCAATTTTGTAATGACCTGGTTTCCTGTTGCCCACTTGAAGTAGCTTGGCTGGATCAAATCAGTTGCAGCCTTGCTTGCAACGCAGGTGACATCTGCACCATGTCGCATAAACAATCTTGCAAGCTCAATTGCCTTGTATGCAGCAACACTTCCTGATATGCATAAAATAATTTTCTTTCCTGCAAGCTCTGTACCGTCAGAGCCAACTATGTCTAAAGAAGGATGCTTTTCAGCCAATTTCTTTTTTCAACCTATCAAGTTCTGTTTTGTCAATTGAAAAAGAGTGTTCTGCACCGGGAAACTTGCCTGATGTTACATCACTCTTGTAAGATTCTATAGCGTGTACTATATCAGAAGACAATTCAAGATATCTTTTTGCAAACTTGGGTTTTATTTTCTCATACAAGCCCAACATGTCATGGACCACAAGCACCTGTCCATCACAGTCAGGACCTGAGCCTATGCCTATTGTTGGCACCTTGATGGAACCTGAGATGATCTTTGAGACCTCTCTTGTTACCATCTCAAGTGTTATGCAAAACACGCCTGCCTCCTCGAGTGCCTTGGCAGAATCAATTAATTTTATTGCAGCATCTTTTGTCTTTGCCTGGACCTTGTAACCTTCTTGTAGTGTAGTGGTTTGGGGCTGGAACCCAATGTGTCCCATCACAGGTATGCCAATTTCTACAATGGCATGGATGGTATCTCTGATCTCAACTCCGCCTTCCAGTTTTACAGCGTCTGCACCTGCCTTGATTAATCTGCCAGCATTTTCAATTGCCTGAGACTTGCTTGATTGGTATGACATGAATGGCATGTCTGCAACAACTAACGCATTTTGTCGTCCTCTTGCAACTGCTTCTGTAAAAAGGCACATCTGGTCCATTGTAACTGGTATCGTATTGTCATATCCTAGCATGACCATCCCTGCACTGTCTCCGACAAGCAACATGTCAACTCCTGCCTTGTCGCAAAGCTGTGATGTGGTATAATCATATGCTGTGATTACAGTAATTTTTTTAGAATTTTTCATTGACAAAATGTCTCTGACAGACTTAGGCATTTGCCATCCTCCTCAAGTTTTTTCTTATGATTAGAGTAGATTTTTTCAAGTTCTTTTTGTTATCAAATTTTGATTTTTTGTCCATGTCTTCTTTTGTTAGTTTTTTGCAAACATCAATCAGTATCTTCATTCCTCGAGTTACATTGTCTACAATTGTAATATCGGCAGTCTGGGCAGTGCGCGACATGGGATTCAAATCAAATGTTATGACATCTTTTCCAAATTTTTTGAGCGCAATTGTCCTGTCTCCATCCTCTAGTGGTACCAATACAACGTCTGCAGAAAATATTCCTCGCTTATCCACAACCCTTCTTGCGCTGTCAAGCTTTGGAATTTTTTTTGAAAACTTGGGGTCAAGTCCTAGTACTTCTTTTGCACCGTTTTTCTTTAAAACCTGCGATATGGCTTTTTTGCGCTTGTCGCTTGCATAAAACAAGTTTACCTCAATTTTTGCACCTGTTACCTTTGAGAGCTCGATGATCTCTTTTGCGCAAAGGGCTGCAAAGTTGCCATTTACTGATATTACAGGCAATTTGGCCGCAAGAAGTGCCCTTGCAGCCGCCTTTATTGCCTTGTGAGAGGTCTTGGTAGTCCTTTCCCCTATGAGATAGTCAAACATCTCGCCCCTGCCATGTGCCAATAGCCCTTCTTCTACAACTAAACCACTCTTGAATCCATGGACAAGTTTTTCCCGGATGTAAAGAGATGTGGCTCTTGGGTGTGTCTTTGGAATCAACACTAGGAGACCCTAGCTCCACTCTTGTCTATCTCAGTTTTAATTATCATCCCATCGTATTTTTTTAAAATTTGTGTAACTTCGAGCTCCTTTGTCTTTGGTACAAGTGTAAATACAGTCTCTCCAAACATTGCAACACCTGACTTGAATCCATGTTGGGATAGGTCATCAATTACCTGCTGCATCTGTTTTGTGATGACATGAACATATTTTGCAAATTCAAGTGACATGTCCAAAAATTCCATCTGGTCCCTTGACTTTAATAATTTTGTAACCATCTTTCCTCCAAGACCATTTATCTTTGACAGTTCGGTCTTGATGAACTGTTTTGTTGATATTGGTGAAAAGCAAATTACGATTGCGGTGTAATCTGTGTGGATCTTTTGTAGGCTGCCAATTCCTGGAGCGCCATGCTTTGTCCTGATTTCAAATCCTCCGTGATATGATGACAGTACTGTCCCAAGTCCAGTCTTGCAGTGGATCTCGGCATTGTGGGCAATCTGTCCTATTTTGGTGCGAGATAGATTTGTCCCAAGTGCCTTGTTTAATGCAAATGCAAGACTTAATGCAACAGCACCGCTTGAACCAAGACCATAGCCAACTGGTATTGTGGTGTCATGTTCGATATCCAAAAAATAATTCTCTTTTACAATTTTGAAAAATTCTTTTACGACAAATTCAGAGACCTGGGTATTGTCAGACTTGAAGCCAGTCACTGTAATTTTAAATCCCGCCTTGTCAGAGCTTGTGACTTTTACCTTTGTTGTCACTCCCTCCTTGATGCAAAATCCTGCACCGATTGACCCCTTTTGCTCAGGTTCCCTTGGCTCTACTTCTGCCTTGAAAAACCCAGTAATGTGGCCTGGTGCAAAGGCTACTGCCTGCATAACTAGCTTAAATTTATGAGAAAATATAAAAATGATCATTAAATTATATAAATTAGTATAAATTGACTAAATTTATTCGACGCCTACAAAGGATAGGAAGCAGCATCCTAGTGTCTTTGCCAATAGAGTGGGTCCAGGCAAACAAACTAGAAAAAAGCGATGAGGTCGAGATTGAGACAGGCTCTAACAGCATTTCAATTACCCCTACTGGTGGAAGCAGACCGCCAAACGAAGTTGTTATACCATATCCAGTATCAAAGCAAGAAAACATCAGTGCCTATGTGACAGGTGCATACCTGCTTGGATATGATATCATCAAGATAAAAGGAAAGTCTACCATATCCGTAGAGGACAGAGAAAAGATTCGTGGACTTATGCGAAGATTGGTTGGAATGGAAATTGTTGAAGAGGATGCATCAAATGTAAATGTCCAGTTCTTGCTTGATGCAACCACATTGAGTCCTGATAAGATACTAAAGAGAATGAGCTCAATTGTTCTTGGAATGTTTCGTGATACAATATCCTGTCTTGCATCAGATGACAGGTCTGTATTGCAGACAATGCCAAGCAGGGATGATGAAATTGACAGACAATATTTCTTGCTGGTAAGATTAATCCGAAGCGCAATGGTTGACAAGAAACTTGCAACTGCACTAAACTTGGGAAACATTGACATTCTAGATTACAGGGTTGCAGCAAACTTGCTAGAGACAGCAGGAGATACAATAATTGATCTTGCTCATTCAATTTCTGAATTGCCAATTTCAAAGTCTGATACAAAAAAACTATACGATACAGCACAAGAGATAGAAAATGTGCATGAAAAATCAATCACATCGTTTATTGAAAACAATAGAAAACTTGCAATTGAGGCAATCACTTTACATAGGAACTATCAAAAAAAGATCTCAAGTGTTGGTTCCTCACTTGATCCAAAAAAACAAGGATCAATTCAGCTGCTAAACTTGGTATTTACGTTTGAGAAACTATCAAGATGCTGGGCAGATGTTGCAGATTTGGTAAAACCAGTCTATACGTGATATTTTTTGTTTACAGCATAAGTCAAGACAGCACAGATTGTTTTTGAATCTGTAATCTTTCCTGATGTTAT
>JAJSDS010000127.1 GCA_028580875.1 Nitrosotalea sp. | reverse complement strand
CAATTATAGACTTGCAGCTTGAAAGTCCAAGACCAGTACCAATTTGTTTTGTAGTAAACAACGGATCAAAGATCCTGGGCAGAATGTTTTTTGGAATTCCCGGTCCAGTATCCCTAATTTCCAATACAAGGTTGTCATCATTCACGTCACACGTTATGTCTAGCCTACCTTTCATCCCCATTGCCTGAATGGCGTTAGTTATGATATTTATCAATACGACTTCAATCTTGAGATAATCACATGTAAGAAAGACATCATTTTTGAAATATCTAACTTTGATCTTGTCAGGAATTTCCACTTTATCAAGTGCCGATTTCAGTATAGCATGAAGGTTTTCTTGTTTTAGCGTCAACGTAAGTGGTCTAACATAATCTAGTACATTATCGACCTGATGGGTGATTCGCAATATCGCTCTTTTTATCCTCTCAAGTGCATCACTATTCTTTTTCGCAAATTTAGGATCTTTGTATTGTATAAGTTCAAAATTATTTTTAATTATAGAAAGAGGGTTACGAATGTCATGTGCAACTCGTGCAGACAATTCACCAATTGTTGCCAGTTTTTGCGAATTTCCCAATTTTTCCATCAGTTCTTTCTCTTTTGTGATATCTATTCCAATTGAGACATATTCTGTGATTTCTCCATCTTTGATATGCGGAATGATTATAGTTTTTACCCAATAAAATGAATCATCTTTTGCTCTGTTTTTGAATTCACCTTGCCATATTTTTCCATTAGAGATTGCATCCCACTGCTCCAGATAGAATTTCGCGGTATGATATCCGGATTTTAAAATTCTATGGTTTTCACCTACAAGTTCTTTGTGCGAGTATTTTGAAATTCTGCAAAAATTTTCATTTACTTGAGTGATTGTACCATCTCTATCAGTTATCGCAACTATTGCAGACTGGTCTAATGCGTTTTTGATCTTGGATATTTCTTCAAGATAATTTTGTATTGTTATGTGGTTTGCATGTAGATCTTCCTGCGATTTTTCAAGTATCGTATTTGATTCTTTTAGTTTGATTGCCAGATCGTGTTGTATTCTAAACGATCTAATGATAAAAAAGGACGAGACTGATGAGACTGACAATATTGCAGCAATCAATATTTCAGATTCCAATATACTAGAATTGACCTCGTGAAATGCATCATCATAAGGTTGAATCAAGACAATTGCCCATGGACTAGAGCCTATGATATACATCGGATAATATGACACATACATTTTGGTCCCATCCACATCATCAATGGATGTACCAGAGCCACCAGACAGTGAAGCAGAAATTGATCTTAAATTAAGATGAGATTCAGTATCATTATCAGATGATGCTACTATATTTCTCCCGCTATCTATTATCAAAAATTTTTCATTAGAATATGCTTGTGTATTGTAAAGTTTCTTTTGTATTGCACCAAGATCAAGTGTACCAGCCAAAAAGCCTGAAAAAGTACCATTTTGAGAAAAAATTGGAACTCCTATGAGAGTGATTTTTTTTCCTGTTGCAACAGAGGTAGCAATTGGATTGACGTAGGTATCAAGAGTAGATGACATTATTATGAACCAAGTTGTGTTTCCATAATTGGAAATGATGCTATTTTTTTGATATGCGTAGGGCTCTTCCAAGTATGCATCCCCATTTGGTAAGACATGTGTTATACTCTCAAAATCGCCATATGTTTGAAGAGTGTTTGCAAACAAGTTTCTCTCATTGAGTGCATTGCTTTCTGGTACTCCATGGAGTGTTTTATCAACAAGTGCGACATCTGTATGATTAATTACTGAAGCAACTTTGCTTAACGTTTGTAAAAGTTTAGTCGCATCAGAAAATCTCAATTCTGTCATAGATGCAATTTGTTTGAGCGATACAATTCTCTCAGTGTCAATAATGCGTGTTTCTTGCCGCACTTGTTCTTGTGCATAAAATACTATGAATAAAATTAGAGCCAAAGTAGACACTGAGATTATAGTTATAACATGTTTCAATTTGATTACACCTTAAAGTATCTAGAGAATTGGCAAACTAAAGCAAATATCAACAGGATATCATAATTCTATGATATTTGCAATTATTTCAGTTTCGTCTATATGTAATATGACTTTTCATAGATCCATATAGTTCACAATTTCTTTCCACAAATCAATTAAAGATTACCGTGGATTTGACATGGCAGGTACATGAACATTCCAATTCTTCACAGTTAATCTCATCATTTGGTCTTGAATTATTTTCGTGTTTGCAGTCAGGTGAAATTTTGTGTTCACAGATGTAACAGATGATCATTTCTTATTGTATCACATATGGAAAACCATTGATAAACAAAACATAGGTGAAAATCATATTCACACTAAACATCATAGTTTACTATAAAAGAAAAGAAGAGGGAGTTTATTGTTTAGTACCAGTGTTTGGGTTCAGGAACAGTTTATCCACGTCACCATGTTTGAAGTCAAACATGTTGTTAAGCGAACCGGCCTTTTTATCAAATGATTGTGGATCCGGTATCTGCCCTAGATTCCAATTATCCTCAATGAATTTCAGTATTGAGGATTGGTCTGTCACTGAATGGTCTACAAAGTTCTCCTTTGCATAAGGAGATACTACCATCAGTGGTAATCTTGGACCATAACCACATCTGTCCTGATAAGCACCTGGTTTTGCAGTTCCGCAACCAACATCCTGTGCAGGATCATTTGATTGGTTGAGAATTGGCGGCATCACGTGATCATACCACCCATCAGAATCATCATATGAGATGATTACTGCAGTGTTCTTCCACTCGTTAGTTTTTTGGAGCTTGTTGATGGTATCAACGATGAAGTGTTGTTCATCGATTGGATCAGAGTAAGCTGCATGTCCATCTTGATACTTTGCCGCCTTGAGGAAGCTTACTGCTGGCATCTTACCAGCATCTACGGCTGCCCAAAAGTCTGAAAGATCATATTGATGGTTTGCTTGATCTGTTTTTCCAATCATGCTAACTGAGGTTGGTGGTAGATGGTGCTGATTTGCAGTTGAGGCATAATACTCAAATGGCTCATGGTGTGCGCTGTAATCAGTTACATTAGCACCGCCAATATTCAGATGCCATGTTTTGCATTTTGCCTTGTGTGCTGGATTTCCATCCCATGGCGTGCTTGGTTTAAAACCACCTTGGAACCATCCCCAAGTAACTCCTTTTGCGTTTAGAAGATCACCTACATTTTTTCCACCCATTGCTGTTGGGGCAAAACTTGAGCAATCATCATATGCTCCATCCGGATCGCCTATTACAGCATGATTTACAACTGTATCTGGAACATCAGATGTGGTAACATTACCAGTTTCACCTGAAATCAGATTCAACATTCCTGGAGATGAAGGACCAAATGTTGTACCAAATGAATTATCGCTCATAGCAAAGTGTTGTGCATAATTCCACAACGCTGTTACGGTGTTTCCATCATAGTATCCCATTACAGTACTTCCATCAGCATTGCAGCCTGGACCAATATTAGATACGGTTTCTACAAATTTGTCAACAAGTCCTCCATCATAGGCTAATTGCTCTGGTTTGTAGTCATGATTCTCATCACATGTTATTAATTGTGACAAGGTATTGTCCAGTCTGAATGGCTTTTTGGAATTTAGATTGTTGTCAATGAGTTGCTGTGTCAAACCATTTGCAGATGGTGTATTGTCTCGGGCCTTGAATTGGGGCTCACCAGTTGGATTTGCTGCATTTGGATATGTTGCAAAATAGTGATCATATGATACGTTTTCTTGGAATATGACTACTATGTGCTTTATTGGTGTGGTAGTAGATGATGATTCTAGTGCAAAACTTGAGCTGCTTAGCAAAAGTGATGCAATCATCAGTGCTGAGATTGTTGCTGCCATAATTTTCGTCATTGAGACGAGAATTATTTTTGTTCAATATGTCCATACTCCAAATAGATTCCATTGTTCTACTTGAGAGACGAAGATAAAATAAAATCCAGTCAGATTTACGTGATCTTATTGATCGCTTGAGAGATCATGTAGCAAACAATTGGCACATGGTGTGATCTGAAAAACTATAGCAAATATTTAGATAAATATATGCACTCTGTAGATCGGTCTACAGAGATTCCTTACATGTCAAGGCTTATGGATTTTTGTAGACCCTCCCCGCAATTAACGGTATCATTGTTTTTAGCTGACAAGATATAGAATCAGAATTGACAATAGAAAAAACTATTGTAAAAATATCAGTGATCAGATATTTTTTCCAAACAAAATAAAAAATTGAATTTTACTGGATGATTGGCAATGAATCATTTCCAGTAAAGAATTCTATTGTCTGACCTTGTTTGCTCTGAACGTTTCCACTAAAGTATGTGAAACTAGAGTCACCATCTGGACACCCAGAGGCATGACCCCAAGAATACACCCCTGAACCGTTCAGTATCGTACCATCATTTCCTGTCAATTCTACATCACCTGACTGCTCATAGCTAACTCCAGAGGCGCAAACGTTAGTTTCTGATGTGACACTAGTGTTGCTTGTTGGCGTGAATTGTAGTTCATATGACACAGACCCAATTGTAACTATTCCACTTTGTGAGGAGAGTTTCATGGTACCATCTGATTGTGTTATCAAACTTCCTTGCACGTGAACCGTAGAGTTTGAACAACAGTCAGACATGACAGTAAACCCGGCAAGTTCTGAATGTATTTGCTGCACAGTATCACTCAAAGCCAATATTGGAGCGATCGTACTTGTTGTCAGAATAGCAACTATTGACAAAATAGCTGTTAGAGAAAACATATGGGTTTTCATTAAATATCCATAACGGACATGGTATTTTTTCAAGGTACAAGTAAACTCTGTAACTACATGTAACATATGAGAAAAAATTTTAGATTATGAAACTTATTGGAATATCATAGAAATTTCTGATTTTTCTTGCAATGTGTTTTGGATTATTTGGTTTGAATCGATTCTTTTTGTTTAATTATCTTTCCA
>JAJSDS010000126.1 GCA_028580875.1 Nitrosotalea sp. | reverse complement strand
TATCCAGTAAATGCAAACTGGATAACAATAACAAAATCTCCACCTACAATTCTCAATGGTGGATCAAACTTTGCCATTTCAACTAGTGACTGGCCAGATGCTCTAAACTGGATTAAAAATAATACCCCGAAAGATTCCGTGGTTGCCTCTTGGTGGGATTATGGATACTGGGTACAGACTCTGGGAGAAAGAAAGACGCTTGCTGATAATTCCACTGTTGATACAAATACTATTGCCAACATTGCAAGAATGCTACTAGCTTCTCCTGATGAAGCATGGAAGGCATTGAAGAATATGGGAGCAAACTATGTTCTGGTTTATGTGGTGGGCCAAAAGTTTGTCTCAAACGGTCAAGATCTTTATGTACTTGGAGGTGGAGGAGATGAAAGCAAGAAACAATGGTTCATGAAGATAGGTGGCCTTGATTCTACCAAATTCCTTCAGGATGATTCCTTTACACCCACTGACTATTTCTGGAGTAATACTTTACTTGGAAAAATGTTCCCGTTTACCCCTCTAACATACTTTGATCCAAACACCCATAACGAATCGCCTACCTACACCTCAGGATATACTGCAATTTACTCTAAAACCGTCAAATATGATGCAAATAGCAATGGACCACTGCGTTTAGTGTACTCATCTCCAAGCTTGGACAGAAAAGACTCGGGTGTGTTTTCAGGAGTTTTAATCTATCAAGTAAACCCAGATTACAAATCCTCGACAACATCAACATCTACTAGTACATCGCAAGGAAATAGCTCAAGCACAACGACAACAACCACAGCACCAAATACAACCACAGCACCAAATACAACCACAGCACCAACTACAACCACAACACCTAGTGGAGGAAATATTGCTGTGATAAGTACAAAGTTTGGAGACATCAAATTTAGATTATTTGATAATGTAGCACCTAAAACAACAGCCAACTTTGTAAAACTTGCCAATTCTGGTTTCTATGACAAGACTGTATTCCATAGAATAATGCCCGGATTTGTAATACAGGGCGGTGATCCAAATACAATAAAAGGTGACAGAAGCACATGGGGTCTTGGAGATGCAGGATATACAATTCCACCAGAATTTAGCTCCACTTTGAATTTCACAAAGTACATGGTAGGCATGGCACGTGGCAATGACGTTAACAGTGGAAGCTCCCAGTTCTTCATTACAGTTGGTGATGCTCCTTGGCTGAATAACCAGTACACTCTATTTGGTCAAGTCGTATCAGGTCAAGATGTTGTAGATAAAATCGCATCATTGAAAACTGATCCAACTACTAATCAGCCAGTAGATGCTGAGGCTGCACGTGTGACAACAATCACCATAGAATCATCTAACAGTACAAAATAAAATAATTACTTGTATCTATCCGAGATGCGATATCTTGCATACTTGTCATCTGGAGAATATTTTCCTGGATGGACAGTAGCAGTCTGGTGTCCACACTTGGGACACTCGTCTTTTAGTGTGTATCTTTTACACTCTGTACATTTTCTCATCTGAAAGTGCATGTCAACCTTCTCTTGTCTTCTTTGACTCTTCTCTTGTGAACTTGAAGGTACCACCCTTCTTCTCTATTGCATCTTGTACAGAAGAGAGAATTGGCTTGAGTTCCTTTTCAGCTTCTTTAAAGTTTGGAGCAGTAAGTGTGATACGATATTTGGGAGCTCCAATGTATGTTACAGAGATCTCCTTCTTGTTTGCCGTTGAATCAATTAATGCAGACTTGATTATTTCGATACCGTTTGACTTGTTGCAGGTAAGCTCAAAAATCCCGCGTATCTCAACATGGGGAACCTGAATCTTGGAGCCAAGCTCTGCAATTACGGTCAATGCCTTTTGAGGTATGCCTAGGTTGTCTAGAATGGATATTCCCTTGGCTGAAACCTCGGAGAATGCATCATAGACTGAGCCAAATTTCTCTACCAATGCATTTTCTAGTTTTCCCATCTCAGACTCGGACAAAGTAATACGAGATTTTAGATTCTCAATTAGCGCTTCTTCTTTTTCACCGCGTTTTATCTCTAAAAGTTTCTTTTTCTTTTGATCGGATGATACTTGTTTTAATGACAAATCTATTTCGGATCTTCGTGGGTCTACACGTTTTACAAGTAAGACTTTTTTTTCTCCAACCTTGAGAAATTTTGCTACATTTCTAATCCAGCCGGTAGCAATTTCTGACACATGCAAGAATCCTTGAATCTTGTTGAACTCATCAAGTGAGACATATGCTCCTTGATCCACTATCCTTGTTACAGTGGCAATCACAATCTCTCCCACTTCTGGAAAATCTTGGACGGTTGTTGTCATGGCTTTCAAAATTATTGTACATAATTTAATGTTGTTGCCTAAAAATCAATTCCCTTTTTTGCTTTTATTCCGGATTTGAATGGATGTTTTATCTCCTTCATTTCGGTAACTAGATCTGCCTTTTCTATCACTTCATCTTTGACATGATTTCCTGTAAGGACCAAGTTTACATCGTCAGGTTTGTTTGAAATAATTTCTAGTACATCATTTAGATTTATCAGGCCAAGATTTACTGCATAGTTTATCTCGTCAAGTATCACAATGTTGTATGTTTTTGAATTGATTTTTTCCCGTGCAATCTTGAGCGCCTCTGCTGCAACTTTTTTATGATCCTCAATAGGGCTCTTGTCGTCCAATATTCCGACAAAGCCCTTGCCAACTGCAGTGAGTTCAAACTCGGGCTCTAGCCTCTTCGATGATGTCATTTCTCCATAGTGCCATGAACCCTTGATGAACTGTATCATGCAAACTTTATGATCATAGCCAACTGCACGGAGAGCCATTCCAAGGGCGGCTGTTGTTTTTCCCTTTCCCTTTCCAGTATACACTATGACTAGCCCTTTTGTCATTTGAAATATTTTTTTGTGCGCTAGGTAAAAAGATTGGGTTGGAAACAGACTGCAGAAAACCACACCTTATAATATTGAACTGGGAAAATTTGAGTAACATACCTTGGCTAAAAGTTATGATTATGATGTAGTAGTTGTAGGAGGCGGACCGGCAGGCCTGTCAGCAGCATGGGGTGCTGCAAAAAAAGGTCTTAGTGTTGCAGTGCTTGAAAGAGAAGAAGCAATAGGACAAAGTGTCAGGACAAGCGGTGTAACATGGATGAAGGAAGCAAAAGCATTTGGGATACCCCCGGAGTGCTATAATGAAATAAGTAACTATGCATTTTACTCTCCAAATAATTATGTAATAAAAAAAAGTGATACTGCCCAAGCTGTAGTCTTGGATGTAAGAAAGACATATCAGTTTCTTGCATATCAAGCTGCAAGTGTGGGAGCAGACATTTTTTTAAGAACTAGTGTAACTGATGCAATAAAAAATAACAAGGGAAAACTAGGTGGGGTAAAGGCAACCTCGCTCAAAGAAGAACTAGTTTTTAATTCAAAACTAGTCATTGACGCAAGTGGGTTTTATTCTGTTGTTGGAAGATCTCTTGGCATTGTCATGCCGTGGAAAAGATTTGGGGCAGGCGCAGAATATGAGGCATATGTAGACAAGGTCAGCCCTGACACCTGGTATCTCATGGTTGGCTCGCAATACTCTCCTGCAGGATATGCATGGATTTTTCCTCTGGGAAAAAATAAGGTCCGCATAGGAGTGGGGGTGGGAAAACCAAATTCCCAGGCAGATGCAAGCAAACTCCTAATCGAGTTGCTTGAAAAAAGGCCAAAACCTCTCAATGATCTTGGCAGAATTGTTCCAGTTGAGTTTCACTATGGCTTGATTCCAAACGAGGGGTTGAGGCAGTCAACCATTGATGACAATCTCATAATGGTAGGAGACTCTGCAGGACAGGCAAATCCGCTAGTACTGGAGGGGATAAGATATGCAATTGAATTTGGTAGGGCAGCTGGTACAATTGGTGGCGAGTCTGTGCTTAAAGGAGATACATCAAAAGAATCCTTGAAATCCTATGAGCAGACAATGAAAAAAGCAATAGGATCAAAGATAGCAGCTGCGGTAAAGGTACAGTACAGGTGGCTGAACCTAAGTGATCAAGAATGGGACAAGGAAATTGAGATAATAGGTGAACTCTCTGCTGAAGAATTTCTTGATTTTATCAAGGCAGACTTTGGCATGGTAAGCATGCTAAAACTTGCAGCACATCATCCAAAACTTGCACTACAGCAACTTTTCCAAATTATAAAAAATACAGACAAAGAACAAGAGGCATGAAGATCCCAAGAATTGTTCTTGCAGGCGCTACAAGCGGGGTGGGCAAGACATCAATCACAACTGCAATAATTCATGGCCTAAATGAAAAAGGATACTCTGTCCAGCCGTTCAAGGTGGGACCTGACTTTATCGACCCAAGCTATCTCAGCTCTGTCTCAGGGAATATTGCAAGAAACCTTGATGTCTGGATGATGGGAAAAAATGGGGTTCTAAGGAATTTTGTGAAAAATTCGAACCGGGATGTTTCTGTAATTGAGGGTGTGATGGGATACTATGATGGGTTTAGTGGAAGATCAAGCTTTGCAAGCACATATGATGTTGCAAACATAACAAAATCAAGTGTAATCCTTGTTTTGGATGCAAGCAAGGCAGCTCGCTCTATTGCTGCAACGACACTTGGATTCAAAAATTTTGAGAAAAACTCTAGAATTTGTGGTATCATATTAAACAAAATTGGAAGCAAGAAACATGAAACCCTGTGCAGGGATGCGCTAAAAAAAGTAGGACTGCCAATACTTGGAGTCATTCCGAGAAATAACGATCTCAGTCTTGAGTCAAGGCATCTTGGTCTAATACCAGTAAGGGAGAAAAATTCCCTTGATGGAAAGATCAAATCTATTGCAAAATCACTTTCAGGTTTTATTGACATTGAAAAAATAGTCAAACTTGCCAAGAATGTACCATTACTTCCTCATGGATATGAAACAAAATACAAGAAAATACAAACCAAGATAGCAGTTGCCATGGACGAGTCCTTTAATTTCTATTATCAGGACAATCTTGATTTGCTAAAAAGTCTTGGAGCGG
>JAJSDS010000125.1:2805-5052 GCA_028580875.1 Nitrosotalea sp. | reverse complement strand
CCAAAGCTTAGAGGTATTGAAATTGCCATTGCAATTCCAGCATTAACAAGAGTACCCATTATGTAAGGCGCTGCACCATAAGATTCCCTACCTTCAACAGAATTCCAGTCAGAACCTGTGATAAATGAAATTCCTTCTTGTTGCCAGACTTGTGCAGAACCGGTAGTAAGATCGATCACAATCATTATTATGATTACCAAAACATACGTTGCTGCGCCTATTGAAACATACTTGAAAATTTTATCAGTAATAGATGACCCTTTTTTCATTTTTACTGCCATCATGATATGATTCATAGATTTCAACCGGATATGAGAAGTTCGACCATAATTTCTTAAGTTTCATAGTTCACTATAGAACTATATAGATATACATAGAATTAGGGGACAAGTGCTTTAATTATAAGAAATATAATGTATGCATTGTCTGAGATATTAAATGATAAAGAAGTCAGGAAATTACAATTAGTTGGTGGCTCCACATATGTCTTGTCACTTCCAAAAAAATGGGTCGACGAACTGAAACTAAAAACAGGAGATCCTGTTTCGATAATTAAAAATGTGAATAAATCACTCTCAATATTGCCAACACAGAGTTCTTCGGCTCCAAAAATTTCAAAATCAAAAACAATCATCAGCCAAAAAGATTCTGTAGAATCAATTCAACGAAAAATTATTGCAATGTACTTGGCAGGCTACCAGATAATTGAAATTCATGCAAAAGGCGGCAGAATTCAATTGGAACATAAGCAGGCAATAAGAGATCTTGTAAGAAAAAACATGATAGGAACGGAGATAGTTGAATCTACTGCGGAATCTCTTACAATTCAGATTTTAACTAGCCTTCCTGAACTTTCAATAAGTGATGCACTCAAGAGGATGTTTTTACTCACATCTACAATGCACAGACAAGCAATTGATGCCTTAAAAGAAATGAATGTAGAATTGGGCGAAGAGATTACTCATTTAGATGATGAAGTAGATAGATTTAGCCTATACATAATGCGAAATTTAACGCTTGCAGTTGAACATGAAAAGATTCTAAGAGACATCGGACTCAAAAAACCTTCAGATTGTATTAGCTATAGAATAGTTGTAAAATCAATAGAACGAATTGCAGATCATGCAGTATCAATTGCAAGCAGAATAAAATTCTTAAAATCAACACTAGAACCAGCGCTGATACAAAAAATAACTCGACTAAGTGAAGAATCACTCAAAGTTTTCGAGGATTCAATACTGGCGCTGAACAAGAGAGATTACGCACTTGCAGATAGTGTAGCATCAAATGCACGCAGGATAGCAGAGAAAGAAAAAGAGTTTACAGACAGCCTGGAAGAATCAAAAAAGTATTCTAGTGTAATCAAGTTTGTCTTGGAAGACATTCGCAGAACTGCAGAATATTCAAGTGACATAGCAGAGGCAGTAATCAATGAGACAGTGCAGGACGTAATTTCTGAGAATAACGCGCTCTAAAACCAAACAGGCAGATCGAAATAACTTTTTCATCTATATAGATTCTGTGTCCTATATAGAACAGGTATTTATCTATGAAGCTTAGGAGTGACTACATGGGTCAATGGATGTCATGGATAAAATCAAATGATAAAGAAATCATTTCAATATTAAATGATCTAGCAAACAAGGCAGAAGAGTCTGCAAAACTCTTAGTTGATCTGTTTACAAACTTTGAGAAATTAGATGAAAATCATGATCAAATTGAAAAATTAGAAAAAGAAGCAGATAAACTCACACATTCTATCTTTGAAGAATTAAACAAGACATTCATAACCCCACTAGACAGAGAGGACATTTCTAGAATTGCATCAAAGACTGATGACATCATTGATTTCATTGATGGAATAGTTGGAAGGATAATCGGTTTTAAGATAAAAACTTGTCCACCACATATGCTTGAAATGGCAAAAGAAATTCACAATTCTACAAAAGAAATTAATCTGATGATTACAAGACTAAACAAGCTAAAAGCAGATAAATCATTAATTGAACACTGCCGTGCAATAAACGAGCAAGAGCATCGTGTTGACGCAATTTATCGTCAAGCTATTGGAGAATTATTTGAGACAACAGATGTCATCAATATTATCAAGATGAAAGATACCTATGAGGCACTCGAACATGCTTCAGACAGATGTCTTGATGTAGCTGATTCTATAGAAGATATTGTTCTCAAATATACATAGTAGCTATGATCGAATTAGCCATAGGTGCAATTGTAGTAGCACTA
>JAJSDS010000125.1:0-2707 GCA_028580875.1 Nitrosotalea sp. | reverse complement strand
ATTCTATAGAAGATATTGTTCTCAAATATACATAGTAGCTATGATCGAATTAGCCATAGGTGCAATTGTAGTAGCACTGGTTTTTGATTTTCTCAATGGATTTCATGATGCTGCAAATTCTATTGCCACAGTAGTAGGAACAAGAATACTCAGACCATTACATGCGGTAACTTTGGCTGCAGCGGCAAATTTTATTGGACCGTTTCTTTTTGGAGTTGCAGTTGCCACAACAATAGGAAAGGGAATCATCAACCCGGATTTTGTTACACTCAACATAATAATTGGAGCTCTTGCAGGTGCCATAGTTTGGGATATTATTACGTGGTTGCTAGGTCTTCCCACTTCTAGTAGCCATGCACTAGTTGGAGGAATCATAGGAGCAGGCATAGCAGGCGCAGGTTCACACGTGATAATACTAGATGGAGTGCAAAAGGTCGGAATGGGTATTCTAGTCTCACCCATAGCAGGTTTTGCAGCTGCATTTGTACTTGGATTGATAATAATGAAAGTATTTGCAAAAGCAAAGCCGCATGCAGTAAATTCTGCGTTTGGAAGGCTACAGTTGGTTTCATCCACATATTTTTCTTTGACCCATGGAGCAAACGATGGACAAAAAACAATGGGTGTCATAGCCTTGATCTTGCTTACCCAAGGTGTGATTACAAAATTTAGTGTACCATATTATGTGATCATAATGGCAGCATTAGCAATAAGCCTTGGAACTTTCTTTGGAGGCTGGCGTGTAGTAAAGACCATGGCAGTGAAGATCACGCAGTTAAGACCATATCAAGGCTTTGCAGCAGAAACAAGTGCTGCAAGCATACTAGCAGCTCTTGCAGGGCTTGGAATTCCTGCAAGCACTACACATGCAATTTCTGGAAGCATAATGGGAGTAGGTGCAGTACGAAGAATGTCAGCAGTAAGATGGGGAATCGGGAAAAGAATTGTATGGGCATGGATAATTACCATACCTGCCAGTGCAGCAGTATCATTTGTTATTATGCTATTGATAAAAGCAATAGCCCCATAACTAGAACTTAAAAGAAATAGCATACAATAACAAGTAAAAATGGAAAAAAATCTAGAACTAGGCAAGAAAGTCTTTCTCAAAAAATTTGAAAAGATTGTAGAAAATTTCTGTCAAAAATTGCATGATTACACATCAAACCCTAATGATGAGAACATACACGATATCAGAGTATCAATCAGACGCCTAGAGAGTGCATATCAAATACTTCCAAAGAATGTAAGAAAACAAGAAAGAATCAGAGAATATGTAAAGTATGCAAAGAAACTTTTCAAGATAAATGCAGAGATTAGAGACTATGACATCATTTGTGCAAACATGGAATTGCATTATTTGAATAAGACACAAGATTTAGTTTCTGCTCTAAAAAGATCAAGGAGTGAGCAGATAAAAGATGCAAGTAAATTAGCACTAGAAATATCATGCTTAGGCATTCCAAAAATCACAAAATCAAGCATAAAAAAATCAAAGCTCACAAAAAGATACCTCAAGATCTTAGATGGAACAATACTTGACATACATAAAAATTCCATAATTGCACTTGGTGATGAAAAAAAGATAAACGAGCTTCACACGTTAAGAAAAAATTTTAAAAAACTCAGATACACATTAGAACTTGCATCAGACAAAAAAACAACTCAAGACATTCTACAAAACTTGAAAAATATTCAGGACATATTAGGTGAAATTCATGATAGTGATATCATCATAGACTATCTCAAGAGTGTAGATCATGATTCCAAGTATTCAGATATAATTTCAGCAGAAGTTTTACGCCGAAGTAAAAAATACAATGCGTTTGTTTTAGCCTTTAAAAAAAATCCAGAGGCAATCAACTTTGAACTATAGTTCAAGCATAGAATGGTGTGAACTTCCAGGATATTGACGCATTGAGAGAATCACTTTGACATCAAACACAGATTCAAATTTTCTCAAAGCGTCTTTGAGTAAGAATATCTGAGTGGAACGAGACTGTGAAATTATAATTTCAACTATTCTCATACCATGTAATTTTAGTTCAACCTTTGATTTTGTCCTCTCAAGAATTTTTCGTAGTGTAATGAATACAGAAATTTTCTTAAATGATATCCTGTCTTGCTGAGACAGAATTGTCTTATATCTTGCGAATAGCCAATCAGATGTTTTAGTGTGTCGTGCATGCACCAAAGACAGCCCTAAAACTAATTGATCATTATGATCAAGTGGCATATCCTCATCCATGATGGAATAAAATACACTCTGAGGGTTGCTGAATGATGATTTCTCAGACATTATTCTTTCAGCAAAATCAAGTATCTTCATTTCCCGTTTTGAAATGAGTTTGATTGAGACCAAGGTATTAAGGAAATTTTCTTTTTCAGAATTTGTTTTACGCAGTTCATCAAGGCCGATTGTTTTCCTAATTTGTTCAGCAGTGAGACTACCATCATGATACACTTTGGGATCTTCAAGAAATATAGAAAGTGCTCCCTCTCTGAGTCCATGATTACTTACGCACAAGTTTGAAAAATCGTATTTTTCCATTAGTGTATTTATCACACAAGACCCTGCCACAATTGTTTCTGCCCTACTAGAACCGATAACTGAGATCTTTGAAAGATCATCAGACTTCATCTTAGATAGCCTGTTGACAGTAGAGTCAAGTGATTTGTTACTTATTTTGTAATTATGTATTTTATC
>JAJSDS010000124.1 GCA_028580875.1 Nitrosotalea sp. | reverse complement strand
TTGATGCATACAGAAAACTCTTGGCAGAAAAAGAAAAGATGAACAATGCTCCAGTCTCTACCGTACTGACAAAAATACTAGAGAAATATTCTCAAGTAGACGCAGTAAAAAACTAAAATCATTTTCTTTTTGACTCAGTTTAAATAACGAACTTGGCGTGAATTTTCTTACCGGGTCTATGGCTCAGCCAGGTAGAGCGAGGGACTCTTATGATCTTTCGGAGATATCCCTATGTCGTGGGTTCAAATCCCACTAGACCCGCTGAATTTTTTATGAAAAGATTCGCTAATTATTTCTTGTAAATTTTTCCTCTATGATCAGTCTCTACCACAAAAATTATCATTTTACCTTGCTGTAGATCTAATATCACCCTGTAATTTCCCACACGTAGTCTATAAAATGGCGAATTGGTTAACTTCATCACTGCTCTAAATGGATCTTCAATACTATCTAACACTAATTCATAAATTTTCTTTGCATTTTTCTTATCTATTTTTTCTAATTGCTTGACAGATTTCTCAGACCAAATTACTTCCCAACTCATCTACTTTAGTCCTAATTTCCTTTTCACTTGATCTGATGTATATACACGACCTGCCTTGATATCTGCAAGGCCTTCTTCAATATTTCTGATTACTTCGTCGCTTAGTATATCATCTTCCTGAGTATTTTTTAACAGTCGAGCAATCACAGTCTCATATGTTTCACTAGGGTGGTTCATTTGTTTTCTGAGTTCATTTTTGATCTTTTTAGAAAGTTTAATTGTGCTTTGTTCCATGGTATACTATATTATACCATAGTATACCATGGTATAAAAATAGATCGTCATTTAAATTAAGAATAAAGTTGATATTTTTTTTAAAATAATTTTTGAAAATTCTTCCAAAAATTTTTGGACTAGATAAAAATCGACAGATCTATAAAGAGGGTTTTGTGAGTCTTGCAAAGACATGGAAAAATTTGAACAATGGTGGAAAGGTTTGGTTAAAGAACTTGAAGAAGACATAGAAACTATAGCACTGCACGTTGAATGAAATTATCATATGATAATGAATGACGCCAAGTTTTTGGCATTTCATTTGTTTTCTAAAACTCTAATGAGTGCACTGACAATCTACTAGATTTGTGTCAAATGTACAGTCATGAGGACCTTCTGATTTTCCTTGGGTGGGAATCTTTTTCATGCAATCCTCATGTCTACCCTTTCTACAAAACCAACAGATGGGATTGGCGGCAGGTTCGTTACATTCCATGGTATATCATCTAAAAGATTGTTACATCTCCAGGTGCAGGTGAATGACTCTTTGAATCTTTGTGGAATTCCACGAATTCCTTGTGTGACTCTTCTTGATGCTTTCTTAAATCTTCGAGGTTCTCAAACACATTGCTGCACAGATAGCATTTTGGCTTGTGCTGGTCTACCATTGACAAAACCATGTAACTCACTTACACTCTTTGTCATAATTGAATCTTCTTCAGGTTCTAGACCGGAGTAAACCACTCTGAAAACCGCTCATCTTTTCCTCTGGATGCTTCATAGAATGCGTCCTGTAACTTGCGAGTTATTTTGCCTAGTTTACCGTCTCCGATAGTTATGTTATCAATCTCTGTTACTGATTTTACTTCAGCTGCAGTACCGGTCATAAAGACCTCGTCTGCTACATACAGGTCTTCTCTATCAATGTCTTTTTCAATTACTGAAAGTCCTTCTGATCTTGCTATTTTTATTACACTATCCCTTGTTATGCCATCCAAGATTCCGGAATTAAGTGGAGGCGTAGAGATTTCATCATTGTTTACAACAAAAATGTTTTCTGCACTTCCCTCTGATACCTTTCCATGATAATTTAACATGATTGCTTCATCATAACCATCTCTTAGAGCTTCAACTCTTGCCAGTGCTGCGTTTGCATAATTTGATGCAGCCTTTGCCTGCATTGGCTGTGATCTGGAATCTATCCTGAGCCAACTAGATACCTTGCATCTTGCTCCGCGCACTTTTCCTGCACTAGACTCTCCAGTATTCCATTCCCAACATGCTATTGCAACTTCAACCTTATTTGGAGTTGGTGTAAGACCCATTACCCCATGACCGTAATATGCAATAGGTCTGATGTAGCATTCTTTGAGCTTGTTTGCTTTTACTGTCTTGACTATTCCCTCTGAAATTTCTTTTTTGGAATAGGGCATTTTCATAGAGTACATTTTTGCTGACTTGAATAATCTTTCAACATGTTCTGGCAGTCTGAAGATCATTGGACCTCTTGGAGTGTTGTAACATCTAATTCCCTCAAATATTGCAGTAGAATAATGTAATGCATGTGTGAGAACATGGACCTTTGCGTTCTTGTATGGAACAAGTTTGCCATTCATCCAAATCTTGCCCTGTTCTTTCATACCAAATGGGATTGTGTTTGGTAATTTAAAGAATTAATCAAATCTTGAAATCATTGTCGATAATGTTGATTGTCTTTAAATCCAAGAAGACCATTAATTTGTGTAATTGCCACAACCAGTATTGTCTCTAGTATCAGTTGCCCTCTTTGTTATTGGACTTGTGGGAAACGGATTTGAGATGAGAAAGATTCGTCTTGCCACAGAAGGACAGCCCAACCCAAAGAATGTGTTTGCAGATAAGAGAAACTTCAAGTGGTATGCATTGATTGGAATTGCCTTGGTATTGTGGGCAATCAACGGAATCTATACATGATCTATATAGATCAGCTCTAAATATCTCCTGATCGTAATTATATCAGTGCGTGTTTTGGGTAACGCCGGGCTGATTCTAGATAAAGAGGCCCAAGAATAAACCCACTTTGACATCTACAGGTATAGGCTTGTAGGTGTTCAAATGTTCAAAATTTTCTTATACCAAAGATAGAAATCATAGTAGATTGACTAAAAATTAGATATGGTTGCAAGAAAGACTGGAAAACATAAACGCAAGGCAGACCAGCGTGCTACTCGCAGAAAAAGAAAAAAGTAAAACAGTCGTTGTAATTTTATACAAACAAAATTATTTCACTGATGTTATTTTTGGTTAAACAAATTTTATTTTGGATCTTTCCGCATGGACTGCCCTGATAGCTTTCTCTATGCTGTCTCCACTGTCCTCAATTACTATGATTATTCGTGATGTCTCTTCCTGGGCATCCATGTTTAGTATGTTCAGGCCTGCCTCGCCTATTCTGGAACTTGCCTTTGATGCAACTTGTTGTACACGCCACATTTCATCACCGATCAAGGTAATAACGCCTCTGTTGTAAGTTATGGATGCCAGTGAGTCAAATCCTAAGATGTACCTTTCATTGCGTTTGACATAGTCACCGTCTAAAAATAGTATTCTTGTAAATTCAATGTCATCTTTGGTAAATGGAGACAAAACCACAAACTCGCTGTACCTCTTGTCCTTGTCAAGTGAATGAAATAGCCTCTCAGATGCTTCTTTTTCAATTCTAACAATGGAACAATTTTTCTTTCCTGTAACTATTTTGAGGGGATGGCCATTTTTCTCAGTTGGTCTTCTTTCAATTGTTGTGATTTTTTCAGGCTTACTCATATCTGTAATTATTATTGGCATCTCTACACCATTTTCTACAATCTCCTTTATTGCAATTGGATCTAAAATCTTCATGCCAAACATTCCCGCAATTCTTGCCTCATTATATGATAAACTAGTAATGCTTTCCAGTTCTTCTTTTACCACCCGTGGGTCTGCAGATAATACTGCACTGTCCTTTTCAAAATCAATTCTGGTATGGTATTTCTTGCTAAACAAAATTCCAAGATCGGCTGCAGTCCTATCTGAACCACCTCTTTCATATGTAGTCTCTAACCCTTCAACCGTTTTTCCAATAAAACCGCCTATTGACAAGACATCATTATTTTCAAGTAGTTTCTCAGTTTCTATCATTTTCTCTGATGACTCGGAGGCAAGAAAGTTTGCAGATTCCAAGTTATTGTCTGTAATTATGGGCCAAACATCAAATGGAATTACGTCTGATTTGATTCCTGAACTTTTCAATACATAATCCATTACATGGGACATCAAGACCTCACCAGAATATGCAAGTAGCCTTGCTCTTGTTTCATTGGCAAATTCTCTTTTTTCTATGACTCCTGCTAAAACTGTCTCTGTTTTTTCCAAAAAAGAATTGATGGTTCTATTACAATTATCATGAAGTATCTTGTCTTCTATCATGTTCACAATCTTTTGGTATGGTTTTCTTAGAATTTCTGTACCAATGTTTTCTCCTTTTTCTGCTCTACGCCCAATCTCAAGCGCAATATCTGTAAGCGACCTTTGTTTTTCATTGTATACTGTAAGCGGTGCAGAAAAAACCGTGATTACCTTGGAATCTTTTTTTAATTCATTAATCCTTTTGATTATGGAGGGTATCAGTATGCCATCTACGCCCACTGCACTACCGCCAAATTTTGAAATGACTAGATTCTTCAAAACGTCGTTATCTCTATTCCAATCCTTCTATAAAGTATTGGGTATTTTCATGATTATTCCAAAAAACTTTGACTGCACAAATCCTACGCATTACTTAAATTCAAAAAACCATCATCAAATTCATGTCCACAAAGTATGATGAATTTGTGATTCAGGGTGAACTTTTCAGAGACAAAAATACTAACCATATTCTACAATTCATTCCAGAGGTAGGCCTTGTTCATAATGAATCACTTTGTAAAGAGATAACTGGCTGTATTGATTTTCAGAAGAACAACTAGACTAGAAATTTTTTTATAAGATCAGATGCCTTTTTTGCGCCCTCAAAAGGCTGAGGGTTTCGTTTCTCCTCAATTTTCTTAGATATTAATTTATCAAGGCAAAGTACATCATCGTGGGTATATCCTAATTCAATTGCATTTTCTTCCTGTTCAAAATGGCCTTTTATCGGAATGAATATTCCTGGTGTTCCATAATGTTTGGATTCATCTATGGTAGATTTTCCAGCAAGTGAAATTACCAAATCTGCTGCAAATATCAGTTCATGCAAATTATTTACAAATCCAAGGTTCCTGATATCTGGATGGTTCATCATAAATGAAGGTCCACTTACAATCACAAGTTCAAAAT
>JAJSDS010000123.1 GCA_028580875.1 Nitrosotalea sp. | reverse complement strand
TTTATAAAAACGCTACACCTCCACCTGGAGCAACTGGACAAGGTGGACCAGAGGCAACTGCACAAAGCGGACCTAGTGCAACTGGACAGGATGCAAATAACTCGCAGAACTGATCTTTATACAAGGGAATAATCTAATTGAATTATCATGAGTGCAAAACGTGACTATTATGAGGTTCTTGGAGTCTCAAAGGCATCTACATCTGATGAAATAAAATCGCAATATCGAAAGCTTGCTCTAAAATTTCATCCTGATAAAAACAAGTCGCCTGATGCAGCAGAACATTTCAAAGAAATTTCTGAAGCTTATGCTGTATTATCTGACTCGGAAAAACGTAAACTCTATGATACTTATGGCCATTCTGGTGTAGATGGAAAATATAGTACCGACGATATATTTCAGGGCTCGCGAGCCAACTTTGAAGATATTTTTGGAGGAGGTGGTTTTGATTCTATTTTTGAATCTATTTTTGGTAGGGGTGGAGGATTTCGATTTGGAGGATTTGATTTTGGAGGATCAGGAAGAGCAAGGGGTTCTGATCTCATGTATGAGACAACATTGACATTGGAAGAAGCTTTCAAGGGGAAAAAAGAGGAAATTGATCTGCCTAGGCTAGTAAATTGTGATGTCTGTGATGGATCAGGTTGTACTCCTGGTACATCCATGAGAACATGCTCTGTGTGCAATGGTCATGGTCAAGTTAGGACATCACGTAGTAGCGGGTTTTCCACATTTGTAACTGTGCAGCCATGTAATACCTGTAGGGGTCAAGGCAAGATCATAGAAAGACCATGCTCAAAATGTAAGGGAGCTGGAAAACAAAAGGCGACAAAGAAGTTTTCATTTGATATTCCACCCGGAGTAGAGGATGGGGAATATCGGATTCCTGGTGAAGGGGAATCTATCCACAATGGCGCAAATGGTGATCTGATAGTTAGAATTAAAGTAAAACCGCATGATAAATTCAAGAGAGACGGTGCTGATGTTTTCTATGATGCAAATATTTCAATGATTGATGCAACATTGGGAAAAAATATTCTAGTTGAAACACTGGAGGGACAAGAAAAACTTGAGGTAGAATCCGGCAGTCAGCCAAATACGATCATTAAACTAAAAGGAAAGGGACTTCCTCGTCAGAGTGGGAGAGGTAGGGGAGATGAGTATGTTAGACTTGTTATCAATATACCTACTAAGGTAGACAAACACCAACGTAAATTACTTGAAGAATTAAAAGATAGTTTTGACGGGAGTTAATAATATTGAAGATAGCGCTTGATGTTGATGGAGTTTTAGCAGATGTTATAGCATCATGGTTGTCATATAGCAACAAAATCAGGCCTACTATACTGAAATCTCAAATATCTGAGTGGGATTTTTGGAAAAACCATGACATCAATAAATTTGATTTTTATAATGAGCTTTCAATTTGCTGGAAGTCATGGGAAGATATACCTCCAACTGAGAACAACATTGCATCTGCCACTAATCAATTGTCAAATCTTGGTACTGTTGATATTGTAACTGCAAGAGAAGAATCTACACATAATGATGTGAAAAACTGGCTTAAATTACATAAAATAAATTTCAAAAATTATGTTGGTGTATTGGAAGGAATAGAAAAATCACAACTAGATTATGATGTATTCATTGATGACTCGCCCCTTAATGCAAAAAGTATGCTTGAAGAGGGAAAATCTGTAATACTTTATTCACAACCTTGGAATGAGTCATTTGAACATGGCAAGGTCACAAGGATTCGTGAATTGCAAAACGCTGTACCGATAATTGATAAAATGATTAATGCGAATAAATAATTTTCAACTGGTATTTTTGTATCTATAAAGACACTTATTGTACGATTTTAATTCTCACGTTGTTGCGGGGGTCGCCTAGCCTGGTCAACGGCGTAAGGCTCAGAACCTTATCTCTTAGGAGTTCGTGGGTTCAAATCCCACCTCCCGCACCTTTTTGTTTATTTCTTATCCATCTTGATCTTGATCTTATTTTCTAATAATTGATTGAGTTTTTGACCGTCTACTTTTCCACGTAGCGTCTTCATGGCCAATCCCATGAGAGGCCCCATTGATCTTAATCCTTGCTCCTCGATGATTTTACTACTAGATTCTATCAACTCATCTAATATTTTATGTAATTCAGTATCTTCTATGGTATTTAGTGCATTAGACTTGATTGCTTCTGAAATAGTTTTTGATTTTCCACTCATAATGCTTGTAAATATCATCTCAAGTGACTCTTTTGCTATTTTTCCTTCAGTTACCAAGCTAAAAGCTTCTAAAATATCGGTGGTCTTCAATAATCCTGAATCCATACCCTGTCGTTCCAAATTTGTAATTGTACCACAAAGAGTTGAGGCTACAAAATTAGGGGAAACTCTCTTGTCTTTACATATTGTCTCAAACAGATCAAGATACTCTGAATCAAATACCTGTACTGAAAGCTGTTGATTTAATTCATATTGTTTTTGTAATGTCAAGAGATTCTCTTCCCATGATTTTGGAATCTTGCTTTTGGCTTGTTCTATTTCCGTATTGTTTACAATGATTGGTGGTATGTCTGTTTCAGGATACATTCTAGAAGATCCAGGTCTTGGTCGTAGAAATACTGTCTCACCTGTAATTGTTGCAGCTCTTGTCTCTGCAGGTATTCCGTTCTTTGCATCCTCAATTCGTTTTATGATGGATCCTATCACGGTGTGAAGTTTTTTTTCATTTCCAGCCACTATGATAAAGGCATCATCTGATCCCATGTTTAGTATATTTCTTACTTGTTGAATTTCTGATTCCTCAATGCCATAATTTGGTAGCTCATCGGAATGAAATAGTCCGCCCAATCCAAAGAATCTCACCAATTCGCCTAATTGCTTTCCTAGCCTTATTCCTGGATATGGTTCCCATCCAAACATGCCGGCAAGCCCTTTGATCTTCATTGCCTTTATTGAAGAGCCTTCTGAAAGAGATTTTTGAATGATTTTTGATTTACAACTTTTGAAAACATCTGTCACACTTTTTACGTCATTTTCTACAATGATTTTTTCTGTTTTCAATGTTCGTAGTTTCTCTGCAATTATTTTGAGCCCATGTTGTCTTTTTGCTTCATATTCTATGACTTTCTCTAATTGATCTAATTTTTGTACACCCTTTACTTCTATTACTGATCCGCCTCCCTCTATTGATACATTAACATCTTGTCTGATTGAGCCAATTCCTCTTCCTACTCTTTTCGTAGCACGTAACATTCTGCCCAAAGTCAGAGCTATATCTCTGATCTCTTGAGGTGTGCCAGCAACTGGATCTAGTGCTATTTCCACTAGTGGTATTCCCAGTCTATCTAAACTGTATTCTCTTGTATCTCCTGAATCTCGGAGTAGCTTTGCAGCATCTTCTTCAAGACAAATACTTTGAACTCCTATGCTTTTACCATTAACTTCTAGACTACCTCCTGTAGACACTAGCATGGTTCTCTGAAAACCCGATGTATTGGAACCGTCAATTACAAGTTTTCTCATCACATAGATTTCATTAAAAATATTTGATTTTAACGCAGATGCCATTATCAAGACAGTTTCTTTTGCATTATGATCAAGATCATGTGGTGGTTCATCGTCTTGTTCTACTAGACAACTGCTCTGTGGATTTCTGGAATACAAAATTGTCTTTTCTTTACTTTTCTCAAAAATGGCACTAGGATCAAACTCTCCTAGTTCACTACTTGTTATCCTTAATTTACGTGAAAATTTGATTGAATATTCATCTGATTCAATAGGTTTGCAGCTACAAAACAACTTGGCTCCGGTTGCAAGCTGTTGATGAATTTCTAATCCTACCAGAAGGCCTATCTTGTAAAGTTGTATTTCAGACACTTGTAATTTTATTCCTATACTTGTTTTAAAGCTTAGTCTGAAAATTCAAGAGCAATGCTTTCTGTCATCAATTTTGTCATTTCGTTAGAATCTTTAGAATTAGCTAATGCCCACATTGTTTTCACAAGAGCTGTCTCGGGTATCATGTTTCCAAGTGGTGTAACTCCAAGATTCAAGAGATCTCTTCCACTGTCGTATACTGTCATTCTTACCATCCCATCGATACACTGAGATGTCATTCCAATGAATAATCCATTTTTCTTTGCCCTTTGAATTGCTCCGTACATTGTCTTACCCACATGTCCAAGTCCAGTTCCCTCTATGATTATTCCTCTGTATCCAGAATCTGTAGCATAGTCTACAATTCTAGGGTCAAGACCTGGATAATATTTTAGCAACAAGACGCGATTGTCAAATTTAATCTTGGGCGCATATTCTCTCTTGGGGATGTCAAACATCTTGTCCTTTTCAATGCTGTTTGCCTTTACGATATATGCTGGAGGGCCTCCTATGGTCTTGAATGCATCTCGCCTACTGGTATGGTTTTTTCTTACCCGTGTTGCCCAATTACAGGCAATCTCATCATCGCTTGAATTATTGTGCATCACCACAAAAATTCCAGGAGAATGTATCTCCGTCAAAAATCTCGTTGCTGCAATTAAATTCAATGCTGCATCTGAGGATGGCCTATCTGACGATCTCTGTGAACCTACTAAAGCAACAGGCTTTGGAAATCCTACCAAGGAAAATGCTAGTGCTGATGCTGTGTATTGCATGGTATCAGTACCGTGTGCTACTATGATTCCATCATACTCTGACGTGGAATAGAAATCAAGTTTTTCTGCAATCTTTATCCAGTGTTCTGGAAGCAAATTTTCAGAGTATTCTGAAAAAAGCACTTCGGTATCTATGTTGGCAATAGCTGACAGTTCTGGAACACTTGCATTAAGCTCGGCTGCAGTCAGAGCAGGAGTGACTGCACCAGTCCTATAGTCTATCCTACTTGCAATTGTTCCTCCAGTAGACAGCAAAAGAATTTTTGGAAGTTTTGGATTTAGTTGTGAATTATGATGACTGGTTTCTTTTTTCATTGTCGGTGCGGCTTCTAACTCTATTTTTTTTATCTTGTCAAGTTCTAATCCTATGTTGTATCCGCTTTTTAGTTTTAATACAATGTGGTGGTCATCACTGTGTTCGTATCTTGGCATCACAACTCCTGAGTAAATTTAATCTGAATGAATTTTTACTTGACTTCCTATCTCTAT
>JAJSDS010000122.1 GCA_028580875.1 Nitrosotalea sp. | reverse complement strand
CAACTAGCAACTCGGGCTAGACGGATCTCAATAATTCCTATCAAGTTTTTTTATTTTTATTTTAAGAAACTGGTTCAGATAATAACCGATCTCGTGGTTTCAAACAGAAAGTCAGGCCCACAAAAGATCGGCAACACGAAGAATGTGACTAAAAGATTTTAACTACATCCCGAATAGGAACGACATTGAGAATACTAACAATCAGCGATTTTGATACAAAGGGCAAGACTGTATTTCTCAGAGTCGACATGAACTGCCCAATAGACCCGGTTACAATGGACATCATCGAGACTAGCAGAATCCGAGAATCTACCGAATCTCTAAAAGATTTGGATGGAGCCAAAGTTGTCATAGGTTCGCACCAGGGAAGAGTTGGCAACAAGGACTATACCGGAATGGAAAAACACGCAAAGGTCTTGGAGCAGATACTTGGACGAAAAATAAAGTACATTGAAGATGTAATTGGCTCTGAAGCGCAACGAGAAATTAAAAATATGAAAGACGGCGATATAATATTATTAGATAATTTGAGATTGTGTGCAGAAGAAAATTATGAGTTTACAGCTTCTGATGCATCTAAAACAATAATGGTACAGAGGCTTTCAAAATTATTTGACATTTGTGTACTGGATTCATTTCCAAGCTCACACAGATCACATCCATCAATAATTGGTTTTGCACATGTTCTTCCAGCATGTGCAGGAAGACTGGTAGAGCGAGAGGTCAGAAAACTAGATGAGATAATGACTGTTGCCAAAGGACCACATGTAGTAGTTCTTGGTGGCTCAAAGGTAGTCGACAGGCTAGAGGCAATAAAGGAGTTGATCCAAAATGGCCGTGCAGACCAAGTTCTTCTCACAGGAGTAATTGCAAATGTATTCCTCAGAGCACAGGGAAGAATCAAGTTTCCACTTGGAATCAAGAGGGAGGAAGAGGTTGTATCCAAGGCACATGCACTGATTGGTGAGTACCCAGATGTATTTTCAGTTCCAGTCGATATTGCAGTTGAAAGAAACGGCAAGCGCGAAGAGATGGATGTACGGGAACTTGTCAAAGGTGATCAGGTATTTGACTTGGGGCCAAAATCAGTTGATTATTACCTAAAATCAATCCAGAGTGCAGGAACTGTATTTATGAGCGGACCTGCGGGATTTTTTGAAAACGAGAATTTCAAGTTTGGAACAGAGGAGTTGCTCAAGGGAGTTGCAAATTCATTTGCAACTACGATTGTAAGCGGAGGTCATCTTACTGCTGCACTGAAAAGATACGGCTTGGCAGAAAAGATTAACCATATCAGCACTGCAGGAGGAGCATTGGTGTTGTACTTGACAGGTGTAAAGCTACCAATGATTCAAGCCTTGGAAGAGGCGGCTACAAGATATCGCTCTAAATAGATGCCTTGCACTCAGAGTTCGGACAGACTCGGGGTTCCATTTTTCCCAAGTAAACTTCTTGGTTGCATGAATTGCACTTGATTTTTTCTACGGCATCGAAGAGCTTGTAATAGTTTGTGGTAAAGTTTTGTGCAATTTGTCGTATCAGTCCGCCATCTCGTAATTGGTTAAAGTATTGTTCTACGTCATCTATCGTTATGGAACCATCAAGGCCATTGCTTTTGAGTACCTCAAATATTTCGTCGTTTGTAAATCTCAGATTAGTGTCGTTGAATTTTTCAAAAATAATTTTTCTAATCTGAAGAGGTATTACTGCATTTGAAGTGGACAATTTAGTAAAGACCTGAAGCTTCTTCTTTTATCTTGTCTGCAGATGCAGTATCTTTTATCTTGTCAACTAGATATGAATAAAGACCAGACTTTAGAACCTTCAACGACAACAAGGCACATTTTATCCTGGCAGGGCCAAGGTCATGCAATCCCAGATTATCAAGAATGTCTTCTTTTGTGAGTTTTTTGACATATTCAAAATCCTTGCCAAGTATGAGCTCTGTCAACATGGAAGCGCTTGCCTGGCTGATTGCACAACCCTTTCCAGTGAATTTTACGTCTGCAACTTTATCATCTTTTATGTTAAGGTGCATCTCAAGTTCATCTCCACACAATGGATTGCTGTCTCTCTGTGCAATGTCAGGATTCTGGATCTTTCCATAATTTCTAGGATTTCTATAGTAATCAAGAATAATTTCTCTGTAGATATCTGCACTACTCATAGCTTGAACAGCTCCTTTGCTCTGTTAAGCGACTTGATAAAAACATCTACCTCTTCTTTTGTATTATAGATATAAAAGCTTGCGCGGGATGTTGCGGATACATCTAATCTTTCCATCAATACTTGGGCGCAGTGATGTCCAGAACGAATAGCAATTCCATCTTCGTCAATGATAGTAGCAAGATCATGCGGGTGAATATCTCCCAAATTAAAAGAAATAACACCGCCTCTTTTTGATACATCTTTTGGACCATACAGTATGATTCCTTTCATTTGAGAAAGTTTGTCGAGGGCATATTTTGTCAATTCCATTTCATGTTCTCGCACCTTGTCCATTCCAATTTTATCAAGATAGTCAAGTGCTGCTGCAAATCCTATAACGTCTGCAATGTTTGGAGTTCCAGCTTCGAACTTGTATGGAAGATCGTTCCATGTTGTTTCATACTTGTGCACTTCGCGTATCATGTCTCCTCCACCGTTGAATGGCACCATTCCTTGGAGCAATTCTTTTCTTGCCCATAAAACCCCGACTCCGGTTGGGCCAAGCATCTTGTGTGCAGAAAAGGCAAAAAAATCACAGTCAAGTTTTTGCAAGTCTACTTTGAGATGTGGAACAGATTGTGCTCCGTCAATTAGTACACGCACGCCATATTGTTTGCATCGCTTGACAATCTCTTCGGAATTTGTTATGGTTCCCAAGACATTTGACATTTGGCTAAATGCTACAATCTTTACTTTTCCGGTCTTGAGATAATTATCGAGGTGATCAAGGATTAGCTCGCCATTGTCATCTACTCCAATGTATTCTAGTTTTGCACCTTTTTCTTTTGCCAAGAGTTGCCATGGAACAATATTGCTGTGATGTTCATATTCCGTAGTTACAATAATGTCGTCTTTGTTGATGTTCTGTCTGCCCCAGGCATAAGCAACAAGGTTGATTGCCTCAGTTGTTCCCCTTACAAAGACAATCTCTTCACGGTTTTTTGCGTTGATGAACTTTGCAATCTTGTCTCGCGTTGTTTCATATGCAAGTGTTGCTTCTTCGGCAAGCTCATGGACAGCCCTGTGAATGTTAGAATTGTAATTTAGATAATAGTTGCTGATTGCCTCAATTACTTGGATTGGCTTTTGTGTAGTAGCGGCATTGTCAAGATAGACAAGTGGTTTGTCCTTGTGTACCTTGCGCTTTAGAATAGGAAAGTCATTTCGAATACTTTCAATGTTTATGAAACTTGTTTGCAATCTAGTTTACCTCAATGTAGATCTCGTTTTGTTCTATTTTAACATTGTAGATTTTCAATGGAACTTCAGCTGGGAGATTCTCTGGGACACCAGTCTTTAGATTAAAAGTTGACAGATGTAACGGACATGTAACGCCTTCTTCTGTCAATATGCCAGTTGAGAGGTCAGCATCTGCATGGGTGCATATTCTGTCTGATGCATAGATTTTACCGTCAAGGTTTGCAAGTAGAATTTTTTTGCCTTCATAATCAAAGTCAAGCATCTCGCCTTTTTGTAGCTGACTTGATTTACAAACATTAACCCATTTTGACAAGATCTCACCGGTATTTGTAATGGCTCTCAAATGTGTCAGTCTCACGATATCTTGTTTCTTCAACTTCAAGCATTGCTTTGAGTTGTTCATCTGTCTTGATAGTAAGATTACGTCCTGCCCATTTGGAATCTATTAGATAGCTAATCCATGCGCGAACTTGATATGACATTTTTCTTGAAAGCGGTTCCAAGAATCCCTCTACAATTATTTTTTGTGCATCGGATTTGCTCAAGCACCTTGTTGCAAGATAGAATATTTGTTCTTCATCCATTTGTGCAACGGATGCAGAGTGTGTTGCCTTGACATCATTTGTAAGTATCTCAAGTCCTGGTATGGAATCTGATTTTGCACCCTTGTCAAGTAAGATGGAATGTCCTGAAAGATATGATTCTGCGTGGTGTGCATCTTTTTCAATTCGTATCATTCCTTTGAAGAGAGATTTTGCAGTATCCTTGAGAACAGACTTTTCCAAAACCCTGCCAATTGTAGAAGGTGCGTTGTGGATCAAGTTTGAAGCAAGGTCGTATGACTGGTTCTTGTTTCCAAAGACTACCTCGGTGTCCTGTGCTGTTGCACCTTGGCCATTGAGAAAGTTATCTACTTTGTATCTTGAGAGGTGAGAGCCAAACAATCCTAGATACCAGTTCATTCTTCCATCACGCTCTATTCTTGCAACTCGGGTTGAGAAATTGACTGCAGTCTCGTCCATTGCCTGGAGTGTAACTAGGTCAAATTGACTATTAGGACTGATAGAGGCATCTAAGAGTTCAAGATATGCTTGTTGTTTTGTTGCATGCGGCGCATAGATCTCTTGCACAATCGAGGCCTTGCTGCTCTCTTCAACCACTAGAATGTTACGTGAAATGACAGAAGTCTGGTCAAGTGAAAGTGATGAAACAATATGGATTGTTTTCTCCAAGATAAGATTTCTTGGAATGTAGATAAAAATTCCTGAATTAAAGAAAGTATTGTTTAGTGCAATGTACTTGTCTCTTTTTGAATCTGTCTGGTCAAATGATTTTTTTATCTTGTCACCGTGATTTTTTATTGCATCCTGTATTGAGCACATTACAAGTCCTTTTTCTTGCAGATCAGATGGAATGTGGATCTTGTTGATGTTAGTACCAATCTGAACTATGTATGGGTTGTCACCAATTTCTTGCAATCTATCCTTTACAAAATCTGGAATTGTGCTGTCAGAGCTTAGCGAGAATGTAATCTGTTCTGGATCCATCTTGTTTGCATCAGTATACTTGTTGTAAAGAGGAGAGACCTCTGGTGGAAGTTGTTGGAAAATTACAAATGCATTTTTTCTATAGTCTCTTAACCATGCAGGATCATTGTTTGCTTCAGAGATCTCTTCTATGTGGTTAGAGTCAAGTTTAGAGAGAACAAAAGATGACATTTTACATCACAAATTGACGCAATCGGCACTAGCCGACTGAGCCG
>JAJSDS010000121.1 GCA_028580875.1 Nitrosotalea sp. | reverse complement strand
ATTGTTCCAGTCGTATAGCATTGTCATAGATTTCATTTACTGCCTCAGATTGTTTTGCAGTCAAACTTCCAAGAGATGTACCACTTAGAGTTTTAGCATATTTTTTGATTGGCTCTATAGGAATTTGGCACTCTTTTGCAACCATCATGTAAAACTCTTCCTTTGTAGCATCCATTTTTTTTAGTTCATCAAGTTGTATCCTTTGTCTTTCATGCTCTCCCAAGACACTATGAGCTTGATAGATTTCAGATATGTCCCTTATTGCAGTGTTGCTTCCAATTAATTTTCCCTTGTCGTCATAGATATTGTTTGCACTAACCAATCCAGGAAAAACAGTTCCATCTTTTCTTTTGAACCATATTTCAATATTTTCCACCCTGCCTGATTTTTTCCAAGTTTCAAAGGTTTTATGCATGATATCCATACTTTTCTCCGCAGTGTGATCAAAGAGAGATTTACCAAGAACATCTTCTTTTGAATAACCAAAATTTTTGACATATGCTTGGTTACACTCCAATATTATTCCATTAGTGTTCACGGTTCTTTGCAGAACAGGAGATCCTTCATAGATATTTTTGTATTTTATTGGGTCAATTTTTGATTCATTTCTTTGCGATTCTACCACATACTTTTGTGTCAAGACAGAATTATTCTGTTTTCTATTGCTCAACCATACAATAATGCCTCCACTGGCTGTACAAACTACTCCAAGAAAAAATACTTGGCTTGAAAAAGGTTCATGTACATCCAACCCATAGACAGCAATTAAAAGCCCAAAAATGCCCAACATCAGTCCACCGATGGAACCAAAATTAGTCATGCCCTAAAATTTCCTCCACATGACCTTTACCATACAACAGATCATTCTAGTCACAAGAAAAGAATTTGGATTAATTTTTGAATTTGTATCTTGTATGAGAGTGTATCGTAAAACTAACAGATTAACTTTTCATAAATAATAGATTTTCAAAAGAAATTAGAAAAATGGTTTATTCCATTTCTAGCAGAGAGATTATCATATCAAGCAACTCTTGAATTCTTTTCTTTATTCCCTCAAGGACCTGTTTGATCTCAACCCCTGAAATCCTTGCTTCATGGATTCGCAAACTTTTAGAGGCCTGATCCATCCCATGCTCTGCAATGAATTTGTTAAATGTATCCAAGAATTTGCTTTCAACAAGTATTTGACTTGCAGTCTCCAATTCTCTAACTGGCTGGTATACAGTAGACTTGCCAAATAGGTCCATCATGTCAGGAGGAAGACTAATCATATTACCATAAAGATCATAAAATTTCCAAGCAGTCTTTCTATACGATGGTAGATTTTGGTATAATTCATCTCTTGTTTTGTATCGTACCAGATAGCCATTAATCTCAAGGTCAAGCCATGCATTTTCATCAGATATTCCAATCATTTTACAGGCATCCTTGCAGGTTTCCAATATGCCATGCAAGGATCTTGTATCTTCCAAGAGTTCGACACTTACATTTTTGGCCATTTGTAGAATCTTTCCTTTGTCAGAATTCAATACAATCAAACACTGAAAGTATCTTTGATTTTACTCTATTGAAATTTGATGTCTTAGTAGTTTTTAATCAGCAATTCAGTGTGTCCAGTTCGCTTTTGGGATACAGAATTGATGAACCTATTTGCGTTAATCTCAATTATTCCATCTGAGAATTCTCTGAAGAGTTTCACTATTTCGTCAGATTTGGAATTTGACAGTAATACCTTGACACCTTTTTTATCAAGTGCTTTGAATTTTGCATAAAGCCTTTCTTGATCACTGAAATCAAAATCACTGTCAGTATAGCTTGTAAAGCTAGCAGTTGAGCTGACCGGCTGATATGGCGGATCCAGATAGACAAAATCTCCATGCCCTACTCCTTTTAGAGCATCCTCAAAATCTTGGCATTTGATGGAAACATCTTTTGATTGTAAAACTTTACTTACTTCAAAGAGGTTTTCCTTGTTTACAATGTTTGGATTCACGTATCTTCCAACAGGGACATTGAATTTTCCTTTGCTGTTTACACGGTATAATCCGTTAAAGCATGTCTTATTGAGAAAGATCAATCTTGAAACTCTATCAATCCCATTTTTAGGATTAGTTTCCCGTATCTTGTAATAGTATGTACTCTGGTTTTTTGAATAGTTTTCAGCATGTGTTTCCAGTGATGAAACAAGTTCCTTTACATTATCTCTGATTGTAACATATGACAATACCAGATCAGAATTAAGATCAGAGATGTGCCATCTTGTTTTTCTCTCTTTTGATACAAGCGAGAAAAATACTGCACCCCCACCTAGAAATGGTTCAAAATATCTTTCAAATTTACTAGGAATGTGACTTGCAATGACAGGTAAGAGTTGTCTTTTACCTCCGGCCCATTTTACAAAGGGCTTTGGTGCAACTGAGATTAGCTGGTATTGTTGTTTCAACATAGACTAATTTCAAAATCTTATTTTGTGCAATAGGGTTACAAAAGATCACACCTTGTGTAACTTTTTTTAATCTAAAATGAAGCTCAAGGTAGCTTGAGGGTCAATTCAATAATAAAAGTAAAAGAGAAGGGAGTTTAGTCCCACTTAGACCAAGCTGCCATCCATCTGTATGTCCATGTTGTAAGTTTGGTTCCCAATGCAGTCATTGTTACTGTCAAAACTGCACTAGCACCTGCACCTAGCGCGACGGGACTATCATAGAACTTTCCTACTTGGGGTTCTATTGGAGTCATGTATGGAGGCAATGTGGTTCTTGGGTATTTGAAAGCAGTCTCAAGAGGATCATCTATTGTGATTAGATTGATCATGTTGAACAACGACATAGACATTCCACAGAGTACACCGCCTATCAGGATCAAAGAGTGTTTGTTTCTCTTTGTTGCCCAATATGCCAAATCCATCAATATTGCAGATGGAATCCACATTGGCACAACGACGAAGCTGTATGGATATCCTAAGGAGAACCACGCACCTTTTGCAATCCATGTATACACTGTCATTATTAGTGCATAGTATGTTGCTGTTCCTGGAACGCCAGTGAACGTAAGGTAGTATGCTGCACCGACTGCGAGCATCAATGATTGTGATAGAGTAAATATCACATAAGATGTCCACATCCAGTCAGTATAGAAGATGTAGTCTCCTGCGTTGATTGTCAACAAGGTCGAGTTGACTGCTACCACTACTATGAATAAGTAGTGAGTACATCGTCTTAGCCAGACCATTGGTTTGTATGCAGGAAGTGATGTATATAAAATTTTATGACATGCGAGATCAGGCAAAAAAATACCTAGTTAAGATTACTCTATGAAATAAATAATAAAAGAAAAGATGAAAAGGAATTTTCCTATCCGAAGAAGACACAATCAGTCACAAGTGTTGCGATAGCAATTGCTGCGATCACACCAGCGATTAGACCATTGTATGTCTTTGCTTTTGAGGTACCTTCAGTGACTACTTTGACACAGAACAAGTACCCGATAGCTTCTATGATTGTAAGTACAGTTAACGCAAAGTGTGCGCTTGGCGGTGGATATGCCCATGGATAATATACAGTTGCAACTGCAACTCCTCCCCATGTTCCTGCCCAGAGTGCAACGAATGCACCAGTGATGAGTCCAATCATGTCTTCGACACGTTTGCCAATCATCTTACTGACGTCGGAACTGGAAGCTCCGCCACCTGTACCGAATCCTTTTGGTAAGGTCATTTGGATTTATTGACAGGTGTATGCTTTTAAGTCTTTTCCCAAGATGAGGTACAACTCACGTTAAGTTGATCGGAGAAAAATAAGAAAAGAGCGCTTGTGCGCGTTTATGGGATTGATCTACTGTACAATTTGCCTTCTAGAGCCATCTTGTACATTTCTGCAACATATGGGTTCTCACCTGGTGTTTCTGCTCCAAGTTCGACGAGTCGTGCATATACTCTTACTACATAGGCAAGTGCGCCCATGAAAGCAACGACGACACCCATGTTAAACATCCAGTGGTTTGGAACTGCGAAGATCTCCTCTACATACCAGAAGTGCCACATCTCATTGACACCTATTGTGAACATGGTTGCCAAGTAACCAAGGATGGTCATCTTGAGACCGGTGTTCATTGAGTTGTTTGGACCTCTCAGAATTGGTACCTTTCTGTCATAGACAGCTACCATTCCCCATCCTAATGGAAGAGCAATGAAGTGGCTGTATAACCACCAGTGTGCTGGTGTGAAGGCACTATCTCTGATTGATGTCTGGTGTAAAGATCCGTCTACGAAGTTATCGACCTCTACTGATGCAGCGATTGATCCCAATGCGATGATGATAAGCCAGATCTTCTTCAGTCTCTGGATTTCAACTTCTTTTGGAATTAGTGCTGGCATTTGTGCCATGATGTTTGGAATGATTACCAGTTATTTAAAAGATGAGTTATAATTTCTATAACATAGATTCAAATTTTTACATCATCTAACTTGAAAACATAATAATAATACCAGAAACATGAACTCAATTCCATAATAATAGCATGAAAAAAATGAGATGGTCCATGATTAACATCGATGTATAACATAAAACAACCCACATACAGGATCAGTCAGGGCAAAACATATATCGTTGTAGTTTCTCAGTTGGTTTAGTTAAGCGATATGGTCGATAAGAAGTTTATTGTGGCTGCAATAAGTGTGATAGTAGCACTTGGAGCAGTTGGACCATCATTAGCACAAATGTTCCAACATGCTGAGGCCCATGGTGTCCAGGCACAGTTGCAGAGTCGTTTCGTAAGAATAGATGGTGAGACATGGTCAAAACAATCTGTTCATACAGGAGACACTTTGACAGTATCTGGTAAATTTGTAAGTCTTGTAAACAGAGACTTGCGAGGCTGGTACACCGTATATGGTGACTCACCCAACGCTGGTAACAGATGGGAAATTGTAGCAAGAGATCCACCTGGTAATGTAATCACAATACCAGCAAACTCAGTGATCCCATACAAGTTAACCATCAAGGCACTCGAACCAGCAGTATATCACATGCACACGCAGCTTAACGTAGCAAGCATCGGTCCAGGTCTAGGTCCAGGACAAACAGTCGTGGTAACAGGCGACCCAATCGTAAAGCCAATTCCATATACAAACGTAATCTATCAATCGATAGTCATTGGAGTAGGATACGCGATTACTTTCGCAACAAGACCTTGGCAAGTGATTTAAAACAATCACCCCCTCTCTTTTCATTTTCTAA
>JAJSDS010000120.1 GCA_028580875.1 Nitrosotalea sp. | reverse complement strand
AAACATTAGAGTATAACAAAAAAATTGCACAACTTGCAGTTGATGTGACAAAAGAATTCACAGACAAACCAAGATATGTCATAGGTTCAATGGGTCCAACTGGTTTTCTTCCAAGCTCAAATGATCCTTCGCTTGGACAAATAAAACTTGATGAAATCAGAGAAGCATTTGAGATACAGGCAGAGGGTTTGATACTTGGGGGAGTTGATGCATTATTAATTGAAACAAGCCAGGATATCTTGGAAGTAAAACTTGCAATTGAGGCGTGTCACAACGCATTTAAAAAAACTGGCAAGAGGGTCCCGATAATTGCAAATGTCACATTGGACAAGTATGGAAAAATGCTTCTTGGAACAAACATCCAAGCTGCATACACTACTGTATCTGAAATGGGAATTGACGCATTTGGACTGAACTGCTCTACTGGTCCAACTGAAATGATTCCTAGTGTACAATGGTTAAACGAGCAAGATGAATTACCATTACTTGTTGTACCAAACGCTGGAATGCCTGAAAATCAGGGAGGCAGAGCAGTCTATAAGATGGAACCAAAAGAGATGGCAAATGTAATGGCTGATTTTTTGGTCCAGTATCCAAATGTACGAATAATCGGTGGATGCTGTGGCACTAGTGCTGAACATATCTCATTTTTACGCAAAGTAATTGACGACAAGACCTCAAGAGAATAACCGCTAGGTATTTAGAAAAAGCACTAGAAAATGACGTTGTTGAAAACTCCTCGAGTAAGCTCTGCATTAAAGGCAGTTGACCTGTTGCAAAACCCTGCTCCTTTGATAATTGGAGAGAGGTTGAACGCTCAAGGATCTAAAAAGGCAAAGGAATGTGTCCTCAATGACAACTATGAAGAATTGGTAAAGCTTGCAAGAGATCAAGTAGAAGATGGAGCACACTGCCTTGATGTTTGTGTTGCAACAACTGAACGCTCAGATGAATTAGAGTTTATGAAAAAACTAGTAAAACTATTGAGTCTTGAAATTGATGCACCTCTTGTAATTGATTCTACAGAACCTAAAGTTATTGCAGCTGCACTGGAACAAATTCCTGGAAAACCCATCATTAATTCAATAAATCTGGAAGGTGATGGAAGCAGGTTTCACCTACTTGCACCCTTGATGGTAAAGTATGGAGTCCCAGCAGTTGCCATGTGTATCGGGCCAAAAGGGATGGCAAAAACTCCAAAGGAAAAACTAGAGACTGCAGAACTATTGGTCGAAACTGGAAAAAAATATGGACTCACGGAAGAACATTTCATCTTTGATGTGCTCACGTTTACGCTGGCTACCGGAGAAGCAGAATTTTTGGATGCAGGAAAAAACACGCTTGAGGGAATCCGTCTTGTCAAAAAAAGATTTCCAAATTCATTTACAACTCTTGGACTGAGCAACGTAAGTTTTGGCCTTGCTCCTCATGCAAGAAAGATTCTAAATGCAATATTTTTGTATCATGCAGTAAAATACGGACTTGATACTGTCATCATAAATCCAAAGGATGTCATACCTTATACTGAGATTGGTGAGAAGGAAAAAAAACTAGCAGAGGATCTTATATTCAACAAACATCAAAACGCACTGGCAGATTTTATTTCATATTTTGAAAATTCAAAGGGAACTACTCAGGCCGCAACAAAAAAAGTGGATGTAGATCCAACCTGGCCTGCTGGAAAGAGAGCAAACTTTAGGATAGTAAACAGACTACGTGACGGAATAGAAAATGATGTAGTCAATGCCATTGCTGAAAAAATTACTGCCAAGTTTAATCTTGTGCAAAAAGATGGCAGGTTTGAAATCGATGCCGCAAAGGACTTGACTCATCAGGCTGCAATACTGACATTAAACGAAGATCTCTTGCCTGCAATGAAGGAGGTGGGTGACAAGTTCGGCTCAGGGGAATTAATTCTTCCTTTTGTACTAAAATCTGCAGAATGCATGAAGGCATCTGTTGCAGAGCTTGAAAAATATCTGTTAAAAGAGGAAGGGTCAAGCAAGGGAAAACTTGTACTTGGAACAGTCTACGGAGATGTCCATGACATTGGAAAGAATTTGGTAAAAACAATTTTTGAAAATAATGGATATACTGTATACGATCTTGGAAAACAGGTTCCAATGCAAAAATTCATTGAAAAAATTGAAGAGGTAAATGCTGATGCTATAGGACTCTCTGCATTGTTGGTATCAACATCAAAACAAATGCAGTACTTTGTAGAACATGCGCGAAAAAATAACATGAAAATTCCTGTCCTCTGTGGTGGGGCTGCAATCAACACAAATTACATAAACCGAGTTGCAAAGGAAGGGGGAATTTACACTCCCGGTGTATTTTACTGCAAAACCATGTTTGATGGATTAAAAATTATGGATAAACTAACCTCTTCTGAAAAACAACAATTTGTACTAGAGTGGAAAGAAAAAATTGAAAAATGGAAAGAACCTGTCTTTGAAAAAGTTGAGGTGCAAGAGTTTGCCCATAGTGGTATTGTTCCTGTCACGCCCCCAGCCTGTGCAATGATAAATGATGTAATCAGACTGGGACCAAAAGATATAGACCTAGCAGAAGTTTGGAAATATCTTAACAAAAAATCACTTTTTGTATTATCTTGGGGAGTCAGGGGGCAGTCTGCCAAAGATTCTGAACAAGAGCATGAAGAATTATTCAAAGAATGGAAAAAGAAGATACTTGATGAAAAATTATTTGAACCAAGTGCGGTGTACGGCTTTTTTACATGTCACAATCAAGATGGCAAACTTGTAGTGGATAGTTCAAACGGAGAGAAATTGTCATTTGATTTTCCACGATCTTCAAAATCAAAACATCTCTGCCTTACTGATTATTTTGGCAAAAATGATCTAGTGGCATTTCAAGCAGTCACTGTTGGAACCAAAGTGTCAGACCTGATAGACAAGTGGAATAAAGAGGACAGATACACTGATGCTTACTATCTTCATGGGATTGCGGTAGAAACAGCAGAAGCAATGGCAGAATGGATAAACAACAAAATAAGACAAGAACTCAAGATAGGAGAAAAACGAGGCCTACGATACAGCTGGGGATATCCAAGCTGTCCTGACGTATCACAACATCATATTGTGTGGAAACTTTTAGAACCACAAAAATCTGGCATGACTCTAACTGAGGCGGGTCAAATAATTCCTGAGCAATCCACTGCTGCTATAGTTGTTCATCATCCAGAGGCAGAATATTTTGTCCTCTAGTGGATTATATGATAAAATAATAAAAGACAATAATGAATTCTGACAGTTGATAAAGCATTGAATGTTGCAGACCTGAAACAAATCCTGTCAAGTGATATATCGCCAGAACCACAAGATGATTCTAAAAATAAACTTGCAGCTGTCATGATAATCATTTTTGGTAAAGAACCAATGATACTGATGACAGAAAGGCCTGCAACTATGAATCACCATGCAGGCGAGATATCGTTTCCTGGTGGAACTTGGGAGAAAAAAGATGGAGATCTACTTGGAACTGCAATCCGCGAGACGCAAGAAGAATTAGGCCTTGAGATCTCAGAAACAATGGTAATTGGCCAACTAGTGCCTGTGACTACACTAAATTCTGGTTTTAGGATAATTCCTTTTATTACAATACTTGACACCTTGCCAAATATTGTACCCAATTCTGAGATTGCCTCGATCCTTGAAATTCCACTTTTTTCACTTCTTAAAACAATTGAAGATGACAGGGATCCTCTACACAAATCAATTCTTGAGATGTACACTTTCAAGTTTGAGAATCATTTGATCTGGGGGGCATCTGCAAGAATGTTAAAACAAATACATGACAAGATTTTGTCCTAGATTACATCTGTGTTTCTGAGATTCATTTAAAAAGAGGCTGAAATGTCAAATTTTTATGGCTGCTCGCAAGTCAACTCCAAGAAAGAACAGACTGATGAAGAAGATAAAACAGAATTCATCTGTACCAGCTTGGATAATTGTTAGGACCAAAAGAAGGGTAAGAACCAATCCTAAGAAGAGACAGTGGCGCAGAACAGATGTGAGTGTAGGATAAAATGTCTACTGAATCAATAGAAAGAATTTACACTATTAACCTTGGAAAAGTACTCTTGTCGCCAAACAACCAGAGGGCAAAAAGAGCAATCAACATGATACGAGAATTTGCTACAAAACACATGAAGTCAGAAAACGTCAAGATTGAAGAAGAGATTAGTCACTTGGTTTGGGCAAGAGGCATAAGACATCCTCCAAGAAAGATACGCGTCAAGATTACAAAAGATGATGGTAATGTTATTGTCTCAAAGTATCAAGAAGAAAAAGTTGCAGAAGAAACTACAAAGAAATCAGACAAGAAATCTGATGGCAAAAAGAAAGGAGACAAAAAATCTGCTGATAAACCAAAGAAAGAAGAAAAGAAAGTAGAGGAAAAGAAGACCGAAGAGAAACCAAAACTGGAAGAGAAAAAGTCTGAAGAAAAACCAAAGGAAGACAAGCCTGAAGAGAAACCAAAAAAGGCAGAAAAAAAATCTGAATCAAAACCAGAAAAAAAGCCAAAGAAAGATTAGATTCTAAATTTTAATTTATTGTATCTGTAATAGATTTGAAATTATTTTGAGTTTTATTCTATCTGATCTAAATTAAGATCGATTTTTACACTTGCATCTGGTTCATCCCAGTCAAGCACATTCTCCTTTGGTATGAAACCAAGTGGATCATACTTGTCAAAGCGTGTTTCGCCTTCAATTGAAGTCAGCAGAACAACTTTGGAGTTTTCTCCTGCTGTAACTGACATACTAACTCGTGTACTGTCATCTCCAAAAATTCCGCTTATTGTATTTACCATTGAATTTAAAACTCCAACTGGAACCTTATTTCCACCTACTACGTACATGAGTGCACTCTTGATGCTGTCTGGTGATGCATCTTCGTATAGCATCTTGATGGAATCCCTAAGTGAAGTCTCTACATCTGTAATGTCTTTGCTAGTTGAAAGTATGCTTGTTTCAAGTGGCAGGGATGAATTCTTTAGGGTGGATATTACGTGTAACAAGGCAGAATTTGTTATCGTATTACACGCATCTGGAGTCAAGTCTGGATTGCTCTCAAGCAAAGCATCGTTGTCTATTATTACAGTACAATCTGAATTTGTCTTTAGCCTCTTCAAGGATACTCCTGAGAAGAATATTCTGTCTTTTTCAAACTTGAATGGCATGATTCCAAAGGAAAGTATACTTTTTCCTGACTCCTTGC
>JAJSDS010000011.1 GCA_028580875.1 Nitrosotalea sp. | reverse complement strand
GAAAAATTCGACAAACATGTTGGATTTTTAAAAAGCATTGTACTGATTTTGCACTTGCAACAAACTAGATTCCGATCCTGTCTGCACTGGTCCAAGTCTGCTCTTTTTTTCTCAAATATCCAAAGATTGCGCTGACAAGTAAAATGTCTAAAATCTGCTTGAATCCTACTACTAAAAATACTCCATATGGAATAAGTTTTGGATCCTCGTTGTCAAGCCTTACTGCAAGCGCCACCTGAAGGCACTGGAGGGCTGAAAATATTGCAAACATTTCAAGGACAAACAATCCGTCTCCAAAAATTCCTGCGTAAATTGCACTGCCTGTGGTGATAAAACTGACAAACGGCATGACACAGCTTGAAAATAACATATATGGGAAGACGAATTTTTGCAAGACTCCAAACCTTGGATTTGTCAGAGCATCAGAGTGCCTTGAGAACACTTGGAGGTTTCCGCCATACCATCGCTTTCTTTGCTTGTACAGACTCTTCAGTGATTCTGGGGCTTCAGTATATGCAGTGGCACTAGTGCTGCCAGCTATGAACATCTTTGTTTTGAGAATTTTTAGTGTAAGATCAAAATCTTCTGCAAGCGTATCCTTGTGGTAGCTTCCAATCTCTTCTAGAACATTTTTTCTAAAAGATCCTAATGCGCCTGGAACAACAGAGATTGCACCAAAGACATCAAGTGCTCTTCTTGCAATCTGGATTCCTGCAACATATTCTAGTGCTTGGCACCATGTTAACCAGTTCTTTCTGTTTCTTACCTTGATGTTTCCTGCAACTGCTGCAATATTCTTGTCTGCAGAAAATCCTTCTGCAAGATGTATCAAGGACTCGTGTCCGATTATTGTATCTGCATCAACTATTGCGATTATCTCTCCAGTTGAATATGCCAGACCAAAATTTATTGCGCTTGCCTTTCCGCCGTTGGTTTTTTGTAAAACCTTTGCCTGTTTTTTGTACTTGGACATTATTTCAAAAGTCTTGTCCTTGCTGCCGTCGTCTACTAGAATGATCTCCTTGTCTTGGTACTTTGTATCAATTATTGCCTGGATTGTTCTTTCAATTACCTTCTCCTCGTTGTATGCAGGAACGATGATTGAAATCTTGGGAAATGATACAAGTGTTGGAATTGACATTTCACGGCGTTTGCTGTACAGTGCAAGTGGGATGAACAAGAGCGTGCTCCAAAATGTCATGGTAAGGCCCCAAAGTAAGATTGCCTTTGATATTGAATTCTGTCCCGAGTATGCATCAAGACCTACTATAATTCCAAGTACAATCGGGGATGCCAGCAGAAAAATAAAAAACAGTGAAGGAAATTGCCTTGTGCTGTTCAACTTTACACGGTTTCTCTGCAAAGTTATCATCTGGTAAATCACGACAGCTGCTCCAAGCCCTATTGCAATCATGCTGATTGCAGAAAATGCTAGATATGCCATCAATATCAAAAGCGAAAAGATTGCTCCGCTTATCACTAGTAAGACTGGATCGAATCTTTTTTGATGTGACACGCATGATGTAAAACCCCTGATGTTAATTGGTGTTTTGTGTCTTGCTTGAACTGTGTCATAAAATGTTCGCATCTGCAGACCTAACTACATAAATGCTGGAAAGTGAGAAATTCTGATACGCTTGAAAATAATTCTTGCCTTGCTTTTCTTGGTATTTTTTGGTGTTGTGCACGAGGCCTATGGCATATCATCATGTCAGTGTGTTGTGTTTCGAATGGATGACGTACAGGACTATTGGCTAGATGACGTGCAGGTTGGCATAATAAACGAGTTTGAGCATCAAAATGCAAGCCTGACTGCAGGTATAATTGGAAATTATTTCGGGCAGGATGAAAAAGTTGTTGGCGCAGTATCTGACGTATTAAAAAATGACCAGCCCAAGTTTGTTGTTGCAAACCATGGATGGAACCACGAAGACTTTAGAACTTTTTCACGCGATGAACAGTCTGCACTTGTCCACAATTCAAATAAAAAAATCGCTGATACGCTTGGCATTGATCCTGACATCTTCATTGCACCATACAATTCAATCAACAATGATACACTAATCTCACTTCTTGACAACGGCATGGTATACCTTAGTACCAATGAGACACAGGACAAGCCGCCCTATGCACTCTCTGGTGCTGCATTTTTCAGGTTTCCTGCAACTGCAGAAATTGGTGACCTCAACAAGGAAAATACTGCATGGGTTGAGCTAAACCATAACCAGACATATGCTGCGGTGCTTCGAAGCATGGTAAAATATGGATTTGCCGTGGTATTGCTGCACCCGCAGGACTTTGCCAACAAGCGACCAGGGCCTGTATATGATAATGTGATAAACCAGACACAGATTCACGAGCTTGACCTTTTAATAGACAAAATCCGAAGCGATGGCTATTCGATGGTTACAATGGATGACATTCCAAAAAATGCCATCTATAATACCAAGTACCCGCAGTGGCTTGACACTATTTTTAGTTTGTACTTTAAAGGACAAATTCCTGACGATGCTATGACAAACTCTGTGGAATATCTGAAAAATAAAAAAATAATCACAACCAGTCTTGAAGTTGGGAAATATCCTTTACATCAAAATATTGTTACGACATACTTTTGGGTAGGAGAGCCTGCTGATGCAGACAATTCATACAATGACAATCTGTCCAGTGCATGGGACGATGACTGGACAAGTCACTATGGAGGAGTGGACGATCCAAACCACCGTAATGGGTATCTTCCATCTGGGTTTGTCCCAAAGGAGAATCCATTTTACTTTGCATTACCGTATAATGATTTTAACGATGATGGGACGCGCAAAGATAATGCATATGATATTGTGTACTGGTCAGCTGAGAAAAAAACCTGGGATGATTCTGAATCAATGGTCAAAGACAGGTGGATAGAAATAACAAAGGGTAACAAGACTGCATATGCCCAGTGGGAAGACTCGGGGCCATTTGTGTATGATGATTACAATTACGTCTTTGGAAACTCAAGACCTGCAAATACTTTGAACAACAATGCCGGGCTTGATGTCTCCCCTGCAGTAAAAGACTATATCGATTTGCAACATGGCAAAAATGTTGTAAGCTGGAAGTTTGTTGATTTCAGCGATGTGCCAGACGGGCCATGGAAAAACATCATAACAACCTCGCAGGTGTATCGCTCACATCACTAGGTGTCTTCCGGGCTATGCGGCTGGATTTACAACCTGTCCAAGAAATAGTATCAAGCCTGTCTGGTCATCATAAATCATGAATACAAATGGGTGGTCTGCCCTGAAGACATCTTTTGCAAGCATCATGGATGTTGCTTCCACCGCACCAGTTGCAGCTGCTGCCTCTGTTCCCTTTTCATCTACCTTGACAAAGGCCTGGTGCACTGCCGTACTAATTGAGAGGTCTCTATTTCCAGTGATTCCAGTAAAGTCTGCATCCGCTGGAGAAAATGCAGATGGCATACCCATAGATGACAGGTAATCATTTAGGGAATACTTGGTGTCAAGTGTAAACTTGGGTATGTATGCTGAAACTGACTGTATTGTCATGTTGTTGTTTAATTGATGCAATTTTTCTACTGAAAGTGAATTTACAAATGCATTAAGGTTGTTGTTCCTTGGCAGTAATATTATCATGGAAAGATGTTCTCCTTGGTATGGCATCTTGAGTGCCTGCATGTTGCTGTCCTCAAAATATGGAAAACTTGAGGTCTTTGTCATCATTGGAACCTTTACTATATTGTCTTGGGATGTTGTAAAATTCTGGTTACTTGTATCTAATGCTTCAAATTGGTTTGTCCAATTTCCTTTAAAGTAGATTGCATTTGTGAGTACAACGCGCGTGTCTTTGTTTATCGATCCCTCTGGGAGAAGATTAACTATCTTTTGGTTTGTCTTGTTCTCTACCCATGTGTTTATTATTTTTCTTGAATTCTCGGAATCATTTTTTAGATCAAGGTTTGTTGCATTTGCGGTATAATACTGCCTTAGGGTGTCAGTATAGCTTGGTAACACTGGATAATCATTTTGAATCCATAGTGCATTTGCTACACTGAGTTTGTACTGCTGGCTTGGGCTGTTAAGCTCTGAATTAATTTGGCTGACATAGTTTTTGCGCAATGTATCATCCTGTATGAAATGAAACACTGATTGTATCTGATCAGCTGTGGTACTGCGAGCGCCCTCGTATACCATTGAAAATGCATTTGAAATGCTGTACGGTGAGAAGAAAATATTTCCCTTGTCCTGCTGTGAAACCTTTGATAAAAACGCAAAGGCAAACATGTTGTTTGCATCAGATGGGCTTTGTGCAACTAGCGTGTTTTGGTGTGTGCTGACTGTTCCCCATTCTAGCTCTGCTAGTCTCTGTACTGTCTGTGATTTTACGCATGCAGGATAGCCGTTTTCAGTCTTGATTACAAGTGTAAAATCCTGGAGACAGATGATCTTGTCTACTGGTGTACCTGACTTGAATTGTTTTAATGGTGAGCTTACTAGTTTGAACGGTGTACCGATTTGTGCATGTGCATCACCTTGTACTATTCCAGATGTTGACAAAATTATGACTGCAAATATTGGAAGGTATAGTGACTTCATGCATGATTGGTGCTTGCATGATTTAAAAAACTAGTGTATCTTTTTTCTATTTTTTATATGGTTAGTTTTGTCCAAGTGACTTTATGTCAATTACAAATCTGTATCTGACATCACTTGCAAGTATTCTCTTGTATGCCTCGTTTACCTTTTGAATTGGGATTAGTTCTATTTCGCTTGCAATGTTATTTTTGGCGCAAAAATCAAGCATCTCTTGTGTCTCTTTTATTCCTCCGATGAGCGAGCCTGCAAGACTTCGCCTTCCTGCAACAAGTGGGAATGAACCAACAGGTGTCTGTTTTTCTGGGATCCCAACAACTACCATGGAACCATCTAGTGTAAGCAACTCGAGATATTGATTCCAGTCAAGCTCTGCAGAGACCGTATTGATAATCAAATCAAAATATCCTTTTAGTTTTTCAAACGTTGTAGGGTCTGACGTGGCGTAAAAATGATCTGCACCAAGTTTTTTTCCATCCTCTTGTTTTTTCAGAGAATGACTAAGCACTGTAACTTCGGCACCAAGTGCATGTGCAATTTTTACTCCCATGTGACCGATGCCACCTAATCCAATGATTGCAACTTTTTTGCCAGGGCCTGCCTTCCAGTGCATCAATGGTGAGTAGAGTGTGATGCCTGCACACAGCAATGGTGCTGCCTTGTCAAGAGGGAGTGTACCTGGAATTTTTAATACATAATTTTCATCGACTACAATTTTATCTGAATATCCTCCCTGTGTTATGGAACCGTCTTTTTCAGTTCCGTTGTATGTTGTAACCATTCCGCCTGTACAATACTGCTCCAAGTTTTTCTTGCATGGGTCACACTTGCGGCACGAGTCAACAAAGCATCCTACACCAACGCTGTCACCTATCTTGTACTTTGTAACCTTGGGACCTATCTTTGATACAATGCCTGTTATCTCATGTCCTGGGACCATTGGAAATATCGAGCCTCCCCACTCGTCACCTACTTGGTGGATGTCGGTGTGGCAGATTCCACAATACTTGATGTCAACTACGACATCATGATCTCCTGGCTCGCGCCTTTCGAAGGAATATGGTGCAAGTGTTGACTTTGCTTTCTGTGCTGCATAACCATGAACTTTCATTGCATTTTTCTCCTAGGTTATTTCATTAGGGTTTGATTCTATTTAATTATTGACAGCAAGTTGTCCTCCAATGAATTTTCATGATGCAACAGGTTTCTTATTTCAAATTGAAAAGATGTGAAAAGAATTGGACTACACTGTCCCAAATACTGTGATTTGCAGTCTGAGATTTTTCACTGTCTGAAATTATGTATACAATTCCTGGATTGTCGTTTCCTGCGTATATTGTACCCGTTGAGGGGTTTGCGGCAATGCCGTATACATGTGTGCCTACTGGGATGGTCTCAGATACTGTATTTGTCTTGCTGTCAATTATTGATACGGTGCCATCGCCAGAGTTTGCAACGTATACCCTGTCATGGCTAGAATCTGCTGACACTCCGTCTGGGTTTGGACCCACTGTGATTTTGGCTGATACCGTATTTGTATTTCCATCAATTACAAACACTTGTGCAGTCTTGGAACTTGAAACATAAATCTTGTTTGTGTCTTGGTTTATGGAAATCCCTGTAGGGCCAGAGCCCACTGGTATGGTCTTGATAACATTGTCTGTTTTTGTGTTGATTATTGATACGGAATCATTTCCAGAATTTGTAACATAAGCAATGTCTGTGGATGGGTTAATCAAGATTGCAGTAGGGCGAGCTGCAACTGGTATGGTTGCTGATACCGTATTTGTTTTTCCGTCTATTACAGAGACTGAAGCAGAGCCTGTGTTTGCTACATAGATTTGGTTTGTAATTTCATTGATGCCTATGCCATTTGGCTGGGTTTTGACAGGTATTGTTACTGTAACGGTGTTTGTCTTTCCATCAATAACTGATACAGTTGGTGCACTAAACTCTGAAACATAGATAAAGTTGGTTGCCTGGTTTACTGCAACACCTGTTGGGTTTTCACCGATTATAATATTGTCAATCACTGTATTCGTATTTCCGTCTATAACTGATACTGAATCATTTCCAGAATTTGTTACATAGATCTTGTTTGTTGCAGAGTTTACCGATACTGCCCAGGGGCTTGCACCGACCTTTACCTGTGATATCTCAAATGCAAATGCAGGAAAGATGCAGACAGATGTGATGAGAACTATCAAAAGATATTCTATCTTGTACTGCATTGTATATTTTGGAAAATACGATATAAAATAGATTTGGGATGTGACATGAAATTTAAATCATAATTCTAGTCTGCAGTCATTGAAGTCTTGGTTACCCTCATGATTATTCCACTCATTGAGATAGATGAGAGAAAATACCATGACCAAAGATACAACTCGTTTACGCTATTGCACACATGAGGTGTTTTGGTCAGGTCTGCCTGGGTGCATGTGAGATGAAAAAAGTTTCCGGGGACTATATCAAGCGGTATTGGGGAAAGTGCCACTGTTGCTGCAAACAGGTGTGGCAGTAAAAGATAGAATATGAGCAAAAACGGAACAAATGTTATCATCATTGGCCTCATGTTCATCTGCATCAGTTCCATATTCATCTTGTTCATGTATGCTGATTTTTTATTGACCTCGTCAATTTTTTGCTGGTCTTTTGACTTGAATGCGGACATTCTCTCTTTTTGCCAAGCCTTTACTTCCTTCATTATTCTTTTTAACTTGCTTTGGTCTACCATCTTGCGCCTAATTGCTGCAGTAAACAAGTTGAGCAAGATTGCAATTCCTACAATGCCTAGCGCAGATTCTGCCATTCCTTTTATCCATGGGTTGTCAGAACCAGTGGCAGTCTGGCTAAAGCCTGGGATCTGGAGAAAAATTGTATTCAAAAATGCAAGGACTGCAAACTCCATGGCATAAAACACTATATATCATTTAAAAAATTAGCGTATGTTCTCCAGTTGTTCAAATCAAATTTGTCATTGTAATTGAACAAACAAAATGATTTTAGAATCTAATGTGTACTAGAGGACAACAATTTATTTTTCAACTATGAAATTTCCGTCCATCCCAAGTGCTGCGTGTCCTGGTACTGTGCAGATGTAGTGATATAATCCCGGGGTTCCTGCCACAAATGTGACATCCCCCGTCTCTTTTGGTTTCATGGGGTTGTCTGGTGTCTTGAACTGTGCATTCCATACTATGGAACTTGGATCCTGAGGATCTGTGACTATGCCAAACGCATGAAACGAATGGCTTGGATTGCTCAAGTGTATTGTAACAGTATCGCCTGAATGCACCTTGATATCAGGATTTGCCCCTGGAGAACCAATTGGCTCATCAAAACCATATTTTGTAAAGTCAGGGCTCATCTCAAAGCTGAGGTTAAAACTTTGCTTGTTTCCATTTGGCGCTACTATTCCGCCAGTTCCTATTGGAATTGCACTAGAATTTGGAACAACAGGTGTTGTATTGGGTATGCTTGTCACACTTGGAATGATATCTACAGGTGCTGCCGTGATTCTTGTCTCTGCTGTTGATAGTGACACACATGCAACATCTTCAACTGGAAGGCAGAGAAAACTTCCAAAATATATCATACTTGCAAACACTAGAGCTGCCGAAATACCCATTGAAACATACCACAGTCTAAATTTCGTGATATATAGTTCACAAAATAAAATATAAAATTAGTCATGATTCACAATTTGTGCTAATCTTGCTGAACTGTAATTACTGTGAAACTTTTTCCAAATGTCTTGTGTATTTTTTCTAGGATGTTATTGGGAGGAATTTTTTGTAAATTACAATGCCTGATATTATTGCAATGATGGTTATCATTGGATCTGATGCTCCAAACTCTGGCACTGCTATTGCTTGCTGCACGTCTGCATTTAATGCGATAATGTCATCAGGATTTACTCCTATTGCAGAAATACATTCTTTTGACTTGTTGTACAAGTCCCATGTCTTTTGGTCTAGCATTGCAACATTATACCGATCCTGTGTTGTAGCATTTGGATGGGTCTTGAGGTATAATGTCATCCTGTCGTTTATCGTGTGTACAGTATCTGCATAGATGTTTGTCTCAAGGCCTCTTGCAAACGGGTTGCATGTATAGTTGCCAGACTTGTCAAACTCTGCATAGGCCTGTGTCTTGCCGGTGCCTGAAATAGAAAATAGTGATACGATAACCAGCAGGACTAGTGTTGCAAGTGTGGCCTTTTCTTTCAATTTGTTTTATACCGTTTCATAATTTAAAAAACTAGTGTATCTTTCCATCGTGCTTATTATTCTGTTTTACGATTACGTGAAATTATAAACAGTATGGTGGCAACCACCAGAAAAACCATTGTCAACAGTACAAAAAAATACTGGGTTTCACCTGGACATGGTCCTGTTGGTAAAGCTGGAAGTCTTGATGATGGATAGCATTGGATAGAAACTGACCATGTGATACCAAATAGTATGCTGCCAACTATGTAGTGTACGATGGATATCTTCCATATCGTATCTTTGTTCAACAAAATCATACCTAGGTTTGATCTTAAGATGTCAGTGCGCCATGTTCGATGTCAATTTCGCCTGTCATCCAGGGGTGAACTTTACAGTTGTATGGGATACTTCCCTCTTGCGTAAACAGGAAAGTGTATCTCTTGCCTGCCAGTACTGCATTAGAGCCAAAATCTCCACTATATTTATCCTTGAATGGTTTTATTGGAGTGATATAGTGGGCGGCGTCATCATTGTTTTGCCAAACAACTTTGTTGTCAACTCCTAGTTGGACTGTCTGCTTTTTTGGAAGAAAGTTTTGAGTCTGGGTCTGGTCTACTGAGCCTTTTACAATTGTAATTGTGGTTGTCTGGTCGGGATTTTTTACCTTGTCAGGAATGTTTGGTACTGCATTTAATTCCGGTACAAAGTATAGTTGATAGTAGGAAACTCCAATTGCTGCACCTACTATTATGGCAATCAATCCTATTCCATACGCGTGGCTTGAGGTTGAAAGACTCAACTGTTCTATTTTGGTGTTCTAAATATTAAAATCTGCTGCATCTTTCTTCTAACTTGATTCTCTGACTATCCTGCTCACAAGTCTCATAACAAGAGGAAGAAGAATGAGGGCTACTGGAGGGCCAATAGCCAAGCTTATGACTAGTCGTTGTATCCATATTGAAAAAAGATTTGGTACAAACCCTGCATATGATACTGTCATGGCAAATGACAAGATGATGGCCATTGATGTGCTCATGATCAAGCAAGAGCAATTCTTGATTTTGCGTTTTTGATCCTGACTATTTGTTCATCACTGACTTGACATTTTTCCACTTGTTGACAATATGACCTGTGGCAAGAGATGATTTGGCTGACAATTCCAACGCCACTGCATTTGCAATCTTTTGGCTAGTGTTGTCTGAATTTCCTTTTGCCTTTGTAACTATCATTTGTATAGTTACTATAGTATGGTTATTATATAAACAGGCAAGTGAGATATCAGAAATCAAGTTAACATCTGGTAATCTGAATTATCATATGAGTACAGATCGAGTTTGCTTGAAATAACAATCGTATCCATCCTATCCCGTTTGTAATTGCCTTTGTGACTCAGATTGGCGACTTTTTGACTTCTTGTTCTTCTGAATTGCTAGTGTTCCCATCAAATCTGTCTGCCCAGTGTTTTCTGTCTTCATATAGGAATGTTGGTGGTGGGCTGTTGTCTGCTCCTCTCTTGATAGAGTCTTTCATCTTTTTGTTGCTCCAGATGAAAATGCCTACTGCAATTACTGCACCAAATCCTGCCATTGCATAAATTGTCTGGACTGACAAACCGCTTGCAGGTGCAGGGTTGTCGTTTCCTGATGGTGTTGTGGTAAATACTATGGAATTTCCTATGACCTGAAGGCTTGCATGTCCATCAATCTGGATTGTGGCAGAGCTTGCATGCTGTACTGTTTGGATTTCATAGTTCTTGTCAGAAGTAAAATCAGCAGTTTGTATTACTGAATTTTGCACAATTCCAATACTGCTTTCTCCAACCGTATAAGTGGTAATTGGAATCTTGCTTCCATTGTATCCCCATCCGCTTGTTTCAGTTATAATGTATGATGGATCAAACATGTGTTGCCAGTTTGATACTGGTTGCTTGGCTATTGGACTTGAATCAATCATATCATAGTCTAGAACTTGATTTGCTTGTGAATCTGTGATGTTCAAGTCAGGAACTGTCATGTGCAAAAAACTTGAAAGCTTGTTGATTTCCACATCTCCATATTTTGCAGTCTTTATGATGACAGGTCCGTGAATTGATAGACCAATCAGCGATGCATCAATTGCTGTACTGTCTGAATTTTTTGATATGATGTAATTTTCAATTGTTGGCATAAGCGTTAGGCTATAGTCTATCGTTGCAGAGTTGTCTCCTCCTACAATTGTTGCTGTATACTGGATGGACATGTCTGTTACCTTTGTTTGGCCCTTGAGTTCCTGTGACAAGTTTGTGTTCATCCTTTTGATTAAATCCTGTATGGAAGGGTTTGACGAGTCTGACTGGAACGATACTGTCATGTTCTTGTGGTCAAGCAAATCACGTAGTCTTCCACCATTGTGATAATCTACAAAGGCAGTCTCTACAAACCTGAAGGTTGGCTTTTCTGGTACTCCTTTTGAACTCAGTTCTGCATTGAGGTCTACTGCGTAAACAGGCACAAAACTGAGCGTGAGGATGATTCCTAGTGCAATTAGTACAATGTTTGGCCTTTGTATCATGATTATATTACAGTAGAAATCAATATATCCATTATTTGCGAATATGTTGTTAAAAATGGATATATCAGCTCATGACAAGACTGCCCTGGAACTATTCAAGGTCATAATCAACAAGGGACCGCTTACACTGTATTCTGCAAACACTTGGTCCAACATGCCAATTGGAACAATCCATCGACATTTCAAGGAGATGATAAGAACTGAAAAAATCATGGTATACGAAACTTCAATGTCTGGCAGGAAAAAGATTTCATACGGCCCCACAGTTTACGGGTTTGTTTATTTTTATACAATGGATGAAGAACTGCAAAAGAACTTGGATTTTTATTTTGAGATATGGATTAAAAAGAAAAAGTTTGTAGATGATCTGGTGCAAACTGGGTTTGACAAGACAACGATATCTGCAGACAGAAAATCAAAAAAGACTTTTGCCAAGTTTGTCTATTTTTATGCAGGAGTTGAAGACCAATTGAATTATCTTGTGAAAAATCTAAATGATGTGCACCGTGATGTCAGGTGGTTCATTGGTGGATTTCTTTTGGTCCGGAAAAAAGAGTACATGCAAGCACACGAAGAACTTGTCACAGAGATTCCTGGGCTGCGAAAAGATATCTCAAACTTTTTGGATGCAATGATAAAGTCATATGGAAAACTAGAGAAGATGAATAAAAAGTGAACCTGCCTGATGAACTCCATGACATAAATCCACGGTTCTGGCTGTCTCGGTACAAAAAGACATCTGTATCATATTTGATGAAGATGGGAATTTTTTACCTAGTTCTGGGCCTTGGCTTGCAACAGGTTGGAAATGGACTTGCGCAGCACTTTATCTCAAACTATCAAGTGCCGTCGGTACCAATCTCTCTTGCATTGGGGCTATCTTCTGGACCTCTTGAGGAGATTATGTTTTTTGGAACACTGTTTTACCTTACTGGAAATTATCTTGTTGTCTTAGCAGGAGGTGTGATATGGTCGGTGCTGCATGTATTCAATACCGGTAATTTTGCACTGACAAACCTTGCATACGGGAGTGTTTTTTTCACAATTCCGCACATATTTTTCAGCCTCAGGACATGGATTAGTGGAAAAGGGTGGTTTGCCATACTGTTTCATGCGTCATGGAATGGTATTGTTCTTGGGATGCAATGCACACAGGGCTCTACCTGCATTCCTATTACAAGTGGATTTGGATTTTACCTTGATTTATCAAGCATTGGGGCAACAATAGTCTTGTCTGTTGCACTGTATCGAATGTACCGACATGGAAAATTGCATGGTAGTCTCAAGTCTTGATAATCTTTATGATGAATTAACTACAAAACATGTCACGGAAAACATTTGTTTTGTTTTTTCAGAAATTACGTAAACCACTGGTTCAATATGTTTTCACAAGGAATTGGTTTCAAAGTGTGGCTTTTGTGACTAAGGTTGAACTATTACAATATGCAGCATTTTTTTCATACTGATAAAAGATATTCTGTCACTAGTTCACTTTCTACCCAATACACTACCTAGAACAGGCATTACTTCTTCTACTTTTTCTCTTACTAACAAGTTGTAGTAGTTAATTAAGATGTCAACTGTAAGCAGCATTCCTGTTCCCGAACCAAATGTTCCAAGTACATCTGAGCTTCCAGCTAATAATCCCAAAATAATAGATCCGATTATTGTGACTGAAGGGATATATTTTTGCAATAAATTTTCTACTGGTTGATTAGAACGTCTAAACCCTGGTATCTGTACTTCAGCATCAAGCAAGTTTTTAGCTGCACTCTTTGCAGACAAGCCTCCGAGCTCAATCCACAATCTACCAAACAAGACCACGATTCCGACCATGAACAGTATATAAAAAATCGCTCTAGGGGGATCAAGTGCAACAATATCAAGTCCACGGGGAGCTGTTATGTAATAGAGTAGACCTCCTATGGGGGTGGATGGAGAAGTTCTGTCAAACATTCCCAATATGTTAAAAAGAGGATTTACATTTCCTGCATTGAAATTTGCCCACATGATTTGACCGACAAAGACTGCGTTTGCAGTGAGTGCAGAAGCCAAGATGACTGGAATGTTGGATACGTACATCAACTTGATTGGGTATACTGCAGAGAATCCTCTGTATTTTGTTGATACGATTGGTATTTCCACCTTGATTCCTTGCGTATAGACTAGAATCAACAAGACTCCAGCTGTTACAAATAGACCAAACATTCCGGGTAACTGGTTAGACCTGAAAAATATATTGGTGTAATCACTAGTCATTATACCATGTATGATATTTGCAAATACACCTACTGGACCTCCGTCTCCTGCTGGAATTGGACTGAATAAACTCCAGATTACTTGCTGCGCCACACCTGCTGCGATAAACAAACTGATTCCACTTCCAAGTCCCCATCCCTTTTGGACTAGTTCATCAAGTAGCATGATGATTACTGATGCGCCAATTAGTTGCCCTATGAGAATAAGAGTAGTTTCATGATTTGACATATGTGGTCCATATACTGCCATTCCATACAGTGAAGACTCGGCAATGATTACGATGTAGGTTACAATCTTGGTTGCTGTTTGGTATATCTCTCTGTCCTCTGGCTTTTTGAAATCAAGATGAAAAATCTCAGAGCCCTTCAAGAGCTGCATCAACAGTCCAGCCGTTACAATCGGTCCGATGCCAAGTTCAATCAGGGTACCTTGCTGTGATGCAAAAATTACTCTGGTAAATGCAAGAAAGTCCAAAGATGGTGCCGATGCCCCATAAAGAGGAGTCTGACCCATTATCATGTAAATGAATAGTGCAATTCCACACCACATCAAACGGACTTCAAGCGGGATTTTCTTTTTCGGTTTTGGTACCTGAGGAATATAAGTTTCCGCTTTTACAATTATTGTTTTCAGGAAGCTGGTGGATATTTTATCTTCCTCACTCATGTTTCATAGACTCCTATCACTGGTCTTCTAGATTTTACTTTTCTCATGGCAGAAAATTTTTCTGCGTCAATGATGAAAAATACAAAGATTGCGGAATTTACAAATTTCAATATTTCACAAATATTCATTTTTGTTTAATATGATACATGCAAATTTCGTGATAAGTATTGTGCAACTAGATTATAGAACAATGATACATAAATTATTGATAGTATGGAAATTTGGTATTTAGTCAGATTCCGTCTTGACGTTCAATAAACCAAGTTTTACAAGTAATATGTTCAGCAACTTAGTTCATCCAAATCATCCGTGAACAAATATTACATAAAAAAAAGGGTGATTCTATGTAGGCGTTTAATTATTGTACGTTTACGTAGAATGCACTTGCGTGGTCGTCTGGGATTCCATCGGGACTCTTAGACAGCATGTGTATTGCAAATCCATACACTCCAGGTTTTACGGTATTATCCACACTAATGGTCATATCTTTAGTCATTAGTGGTTTTTGGTGTGCAACCTCACTCATAGCTTGCATCTGAATGTGGTTCAAAGGAAGTGCAACGGTAAAACCAACTGGCAACTGAGGATGTGTTGTATCTACATTTGCGAGTCCAAGTTTTGGATCAGCTTGTGTTATTACAACATCTACATTCCTGGTCGTTGTGCTGCCGTAAATCGCAACAGGTATTGTCACTATCCCTCCGGGAGTAGCATGGATCTGAAGTGGTACGTCTGCACTGAAGTCCATGAAATCTCCTGTTGACTTGTTTGCTGCTATTGTGTGCAAAGAAGTAAATGCAACTAGTGCGAAAAAGATTGTAGCAATGCTAGCTACTGCTATTCCCCTAGTTTTTGTTTTTAAACTGAGCATGATTCATCACACACGATTAAGTCATTAACAACGACATCGTTACCACTGTTTTTAGCATCTACTGTGTTAGTTCCAGATATGGGTCCAGTAGTGAATGTTTCATCAATTCCAACTGTGTCATAAGTCTGCCCTGTTGTCAGGGATCTGCTACAATCAGTGGAATATCCTAAAGCATTGCTGCCTGATGAGTTTATCTGATTAATGCATGAATCAGCGAATACCCATGAACTGCCAGATTTCTCATATAGGTTAGCACCAATTTTCATCCATGTTGTACCAGAACCTTGGTTTGTGATTGAAACCGAATAGCTGGTGTTGGCACCATAGTATATTGGACTTGCGCCGCTAGTAAGTTGTGCAGGTTGGCTGCCCATATTGCCGTTGACATCCATGTTCCAATAGCCTGTGGATAACTCAGTCGCTCCGCCTGCCGAAGTCGTACTGTATAGAAGTCCAGTTCCACCTGATTGAGCCTGAGCATAAGCATTCCCATCAGCACTCCATCCGTTTGGAACCGAGCCTACAGTTGAATATGGTCCTGAACTCGAATTAATTGTAGCAAACGCAGGTACAACAGCTATACTGGCTATCATTATAGATGAAAGCAGTGCTGTCTTCATTTTTAAATTGTTGTTCATTTATGTCGTTTCTCCTTTTGCTTTTTGTGTGTACAAAGCGGACTAGTCTTTGTACCGCACGATCTGTTGTCCATGCTGGATGTTTTACACAGCATATCGCGGTTATGGTAAAGCATGTACCGTACTACACAAGACAAGTAATTAAGCCGCGCTTACTGTTACGACAAGTAATAATGTTCTGTTGTAATATTGTGTAATCATACAAGATCTATGGATTGGAAAATTTCTGAGCAAGTTTTATTCCCCTATCACTCAGGATTATCAAATGTGATCCATCTGTATCAACATGTTTTTGTACCAAATCCATCATCTCTAGCCAGTTAAGATATAAGATGCATTTTTTGTATCCTAGATTGCACTTTAATGAAATATGTGTTTTCTTTGATTTGCTATTGTGGTATAAAAATTCGATTATTCGTAAAACCGTCTTCCATCCTATTCTCTGGGGAATTTCTTTATAATCTTGGTCTGGAATCTGTTGTGTCCCGGACATGTCCTATTACGGGACATTTGTTATTTAAGAGATCCGCATATTTTCTATGTTAGTACATGGATGACAATAGAAAATGATGAACGTTATCTTAGACATGATGCTACAATTTTATCAGATTTGGAATTTATGCAAACAATGTCTGCGAATATGTATTGTTGTAACTTAAAACATTAACATAACTTTCTTCTGCATTTAAAATTTTAAACGAACCACTGCTCTAGATTCTGACTCTTTTTCTCTAGTGCCTTTTTTAGCCTGTTAAGTGAAGTATCTACACGATCAGACGAGAAACTTCGCTCCCTTGTAAGATAATTTGCAATCCCTGGATAATCTACGTCTCCGAATTTGATCTCAGAAACATCTGCTACCTGTGGTTTTAGGAAAATATTACGTATCTGGTTATAATCGATCTCTTCTAACTTGTCCTGTATCTGGGAGATGTCCTCTAACCTTCCATGGTCTTTTATCATCTTTAGTGCAGTCTTGGGCCCTATCCTCTCAAAACCGTCTGGGTTAAAGTCAGTCCCAATAAGTATTCCAATGTCTACTAGCTGCTCTCTTGTTACTCCAAGCTCTGATAACGTCTTGTCTAATTGGATTATCTCTGGCTCTATCTCGATTGTAGTATTTCTATTTGGCAATTTTCTTTTGCCGCTGTTTGTAAAGTTCCTGACAAGCCTCTTTGTGCCAAACAGCATTGAATCAAAGTCTTGGCTTGCGGATGCATAGGCCTTTCCTGTTGTGGTAAGGTGTGCAGCAGTTGCCTCTCCTTCTGATGGTGCCTGGATTGATGGTATCCCAAACAATTCCAAGAATTTTTTTGACTCTTCGACCATGTCATCTCGAAGAACAGATGTCTGCTGGGCAAACTTTTTTGCCTCTACATAATTGCCCTCGCTTATTGCTTTTTCATATTTGATAGTGGCATCTTTTTTTACCTGCTTTCTTCTTTGAATCTCTGCTGACTTTAATGATGGTGGCTTGCCGTCAAAGACATAGACTGGTTTTATTCCAAGAGATAGAAAATTGATGTTTCTGTAAAACAGACCGCTAATGTGGCTTGTTATCTTTCCGTTACTGTCTGCAAGTGGAAGCCCGTCAGGTCCTCGGATGATTGACAGGAACTGGTAAATTGCATTGTATGCATCAATTGCTACAACTTTGGATGTAAATGATTCAAGATTTGTCCTTTCCCGTACACAAAGCTGTTTTAGATCTAGGCCCATTTTTTCCTCTATGGAGTCGTGTATTTTGTCTTCTTATTTCTTTTTTGCAAAAGACTTGTCCCAGCCTTTTTCTATTATTTCTTCGTAGATGTTTGAGAGTTTTGGGATGGCCTCGCCTTTTTCTGCAGCTGATTTTACCTTTTCTCTATAATATAGTTCAATTGCCTTTGCAGTCTGGTCGTCTATTGTAATTGAGATTCTAGTCTTTGCCAACTTGATTCACTTGTCGTATTGGTAAATATCAATAATAAACTATACACTATCAATTTTTTCCTGTCTGTGGTATGATTACAAAGCCTTCTCTTGTTGTCTGCATTCTCACAGGTGTGTCTTCTGGGAGGCCGATTTGGGCAAGAAACATGCCTACAGTGACATCATCTGGGAGTACATGCTTTTTGCCGTCATATTCTATTGAGACTGTCTTTTTTGTTATCGTCTCCATTTGATGTTTATATAATAAATTGTCTACTTTATATCCTTTATTATATATTTGATCTACTGATCAGTTAATTGTCATGTTATTTATGTACCAAAATCTGAATTCTTGTCAAGTGCCAGGTTAGCCAAGTGGAACGGCGACCGCCTCGAGATCAAAAACAAGGTAGCGGTTATGCGCAAGCATGCAGGGGTTCGAATCCCTTACCTGGCGCTTTTTATTTTTGTTTGATGTGCTGACTGACGTAATTGTATTTCCTTGAGTCAGAAGACAGAAAAAAGAAGATAGCATAGTTGCTTGACTATCTAAAAGATCTGCAGGAGATTGAAAATCTCTAAAAATATCTTGCGAAAAGACGACAGAAATCTATCTAAGATATCTCTTGTATTCCTTGATGTATCTCTTGATGAACCATTGGAGAAATATTCTCTCTTCTTTTTTGAGCTGAGACCTCTCAAGTGCGTTATAGTAACTATTCCTCTTTTCGTATGGTATGTCAAGCATAGGATATTTTTTCTTGCTCAGTATAAAGTTCATAATCAACCTTGAGATTCTTCCGTTGCCATCTCCAAACGGGTGTATGGTGACAAATTTCAGGTGGGTCAGTGCTGCAAGCTCTATCGGGTGAAGTTTGTTTTTGTTCTTGTTGTACCACTTGAAAAATTCTGTAAGCATGGGATAAACCTCGACTGGTGTTGGTGGCATGAATTTGCTGCCTCTGATTGCAACCTGGTACTTTCTTATTTTTCCTGCAATGTCTGATTTTGTCTTGTTGAACAGTTCCCAGTGCCAATCAGTGATCTCCTGTAATGACATGTCCTTCTTTGACTTTAGGATCTTCAAAAATAGGTCTCTATGGGCTTGGGCCTCCTGTGCATCCCTCATGGGCTTGTTCATTGGGGCAATGCCTCTTTCGAGTAGGTCGGCGGTCTCCTTTCTTGTGAGTGTTGAACCTTCTATTCTCTGGGTATCATATGTAAAGTTGATTGTAAAGCTCTCAAGTTCCTTTTCCTTGACGGACTTTGGCATGGCCCTCTGGTTTTGAGAGTAGTTCTTTCTGATCTTCTCTACATCTGTCTGCCATGTCTTACTTGAGATGTCATCGAGGAATCTCTTTTTGATCTCCTCGATATTCTTTGGAATCTTCTTGCCTAGGTAGGTGATCCTGGGGTGTACTTTCCCGTTTTCTCTGATGCTGTGCTCAAGATAATAGTAAGTCTGCCCTTTCAACACTTTCTTCTTTACTGTGACCATGAAATTAGTTACCCTTACATATTAATATATTTATATATTTACTGTAAAATGTAAGGGTAACTAAATAATCACATTCTGTCGGAAATCGTGATGTTTTATATCTATGAGTATGGTGCCAAACTTTTTACACTATGTACTTACCTCTAGATTGTCATTTAGTTTGATACTTTTTTGTTGACTGAAGATCTTTCTGACGTTATACTGGATACAACTCTTCATTTTTTACATTAACTTTTTGCACAAGAAGTCTACTGTCTTAGTTTTTTTGATTTTTCAAAACATTTCTCCGCCTCTTTTTTCTTGCCAATTTTTAATAGCACTCCACCCTTGTTGTGCCATGCAACTGCAAATTCTGGCCTGATCTTTATTGCCTTGTCAAAACAATCAAGTGCCATCTCTAGTCTTCCTAGAGTAAAAAAACACACTCCCTTGAAATTCCATGCAGGCGCATGTGCTGGGTCAAGCACGGTAGCTTCATCAAAAGATTCTAGGGCTTCTTCATATCTTTTCATATCAGAAAGGCAAATTCCATGCAGGTTCCATGCATCTGCCAAGTCTGGGTTTATCTGCAAAACTTTGCCATAGCACAAAAGTGCATCCTCGTGTCTTTTTAGGTGATACAGCACATCTCCTTTTTTGAGCCAGGCATTTGCATATCTTGGCAGTCGTTCTAGTGCTTTGTCGTAAAATGAAATTGCCTCTTCGTACTCCTGTTTTCTTGCCAAAGCCTGGGCCTGCTCGTATGCAGATACCGCATCCTCTGGATAGATATCGTCAAATTTTTGCGTAATTTTCTGCACCCTTATGTTTTGAATTCTTAAAGTCTGGTAGGCGTCTGAAATCTGCCTGAACCTTGCCTCGCTTTCATCTGTTGGATTCTTGTCTGGGTGGTGCCTGAGTACAAGTCCCCTGTATGCCTGCTTTATCTCGTCTACTGATGCTCCTGGTTTGAGTCCTAGTATCTCATAGCACTGGGAAATATTCAATGTCTACCATATCATCAAAGTACGAATAAACTAATCTTTCTTGGCAATACCACACAAGATTTGTAGATGTTATAAAAAAATAACAGATTCAAGCGGTTGTTCTGGGGGTTTTTGGCCCAAAGAACAATTGCCGCCAGTAGAGAATCTGCACTATATCTATGGCATTGGTATTGAAAAGAATGTGTTCGTTCATTCCGAAATTGTACCGTACTCCTTCCTAAAACTAGAGTTTCATTTGGTGTGAAGATTCGTCAATCTTTTAAAGAACCGTACCGGACTGTCATCATCTTATGGCCTTGAACTGTCCTGATTGCGACTCTGAACTAGTAGAGTTTGACCCAGGCTCTGGGATACACCATTGTCCCAATTCCAGCTGTACTTTCATATATTTTGACAAAAATACGGGCAAAAAATACCGAAAAAACAAGAAATAGACAAAATAAGGAACTTGAACCTATGGAAGAAATTACTAGAACACTTGTCTATGCCAGGACCTGATGGCAAAACCCCTTAAATCATGTATGAGTTGCTATTTTTTATAAATAAGACATAAAAACAATGGTTGTACCGTACTTGTATGGCAGTCATGCGTGTTTACTGGAATGACTACCTTTCTACTAATATTTTATTAACTAAAAATACATTATCTACCATAAGATGATTCCATCACGTATCTTAGATCAAACGTATAGAACATTCTATGAGATATCTCCGGATTTCATATGCACATTAGATGAGAATGGGCTCATCATTGATGCAAACAAAAGGATGCTTGAGCATTTTGGATATTCAAAAATTGAGGTTGTAGGAAAGCCATGTTTTGACTTTATCGCGTCAGGGTACAAAAAAACTGCACTTGATGGTTTCAAAGAGATGAAGGAAAAGGGAATAGGGCCCATAATAGAAATACAACTGATAAAAAAGAACGGGGTCACATTTTTTGGAGTATGCCATGGTGCAAAAATTGGGGGCGAACTGCAAGAGTCAGACCTATACTTGATTACAATACAAGATGTTTCACTGATACACGAAGCACTGCAAAAGGCAAAGCGTGCAGAAGAAGAGGTGGAAAAAAAATACGATGAGCTAAAAAAAACATACGATATACTTTTGGCAACAGAGGAAAAATACAAACACCTCTATGACAACTCCCCAGATCTTTTGCGTACAATTGATCTCAATGGCATGGTTGTTGACTGTAACAAAGCATATGCAGAAAATCTAGGATATACAAGAGATGAGATCATAGGAAGCTCCATAGTAAAACATACTGCTGAAAGAAGCTACCATGATCTTGAAAAAGGAATTCAAGAGTGGAAGTCAATTGGTGTCATATCAAACATTGAGATCTGGCTTAAACGAAAGGATGGAAGTTCATTTCCTACACTACTTTCTGGAAATAGTCTTTATGATGAGAAAGGAAATCTGATGGGAAGAACAGTTTCACTTCGAGACATATCTGATATTTATCAAGCAAGAATTACAATAGAACAAGATCAAAAAAAGATAAACCAACAATATGGAGAATTAAAAAATGCAAACACACTGCTTGCAGCGGCTGAGCAAAAATTCCGCAGCTTGTATGATACATCCCCTGATCTAATGCGCACAATTGACCATGATGGAATAATCACTGATTGCAACGACGCGTATGCCACAAACCTTGGATATTCAAAAAAAGATGTGATGGGAATGTCAATCTTTGAGCATACTGCAGAAAAAAGCATGGACAGTATGAGGCAGTCCTTTGATGCATGGAAGTCTGGACTGAGAATTACAAACAAGGAGGTCTGGATGAAAAGAAAGGATGGGACCATTTTTCCTGCACTGTTGAGCGCAACCACGTTTTATGGATGCGATGGAAAAATGAGAAGCAATACCATAATCAAGGATATCACAGAGCTTTACAATGCACAAAAAAAGATAGAAGAAAACGAAGCGCACATACGAGAACAATATGACGCATTGCGCAAGGTGGACAAGTCAAAAGAGGAGTTTCTGACCATGATAACGCATGAACTAAAGACACCGCTTGTGCCAATACAAGGATATGTGGACATATTGCTCACAGATGCATTTGGAACGCTGACTGATGAGCAAAGACAACGATTGGATATCATAAAGTCAAATTCACAAAATCTCTCAAAATTGATGACTGATCTTTTAGATGTCCAAAAAATTGAGATTGGCCAACTGCGTATACTAAAAACAAGAAACAACTTGGCTGACATCATACATGGAATAGTTGAGAACATAAAACTAAATGCAGAAAAAAACAATATTAAAATCCTGATACATCTACAACCTGATCTTTTTTGCATGTGTGACTCGTTAAGAATTGAGCAGGTCATAAACAACCTAATACACAATGCAATTGATTTTTGTCCAAAAGACAATGGAGAAATTTTCATCAAGTTGTGTGCAGAAGGTAAAAACGCACGAATAATCGTAAAAGACAACGGAATTGGAATATCAAAAAGCAAACTAGATCAGATCTTTGTCAAGTTTTATCAAATTGACACATCTGTCACAAGAGAACATGGAGGCTCTGGTCTTGGCCTTGTAGTATGCAAGGGAATTGTTGAAGCTCATGGGGGAAAGATTTGGGCCGAGTCTGAAGGGGAAGGAAAAGGGGCTGAAATACACATCTTGTTGCCTCTTGTCGACTGATTGCAGAATTTCATGCCATGGTATAGTGTAGAAAGAATTAAACCGACAAAACTGGGAAAACCTGTAACCGATGCATGACATTCTAGTGGTTTGATATGGCGTCTTCTCAATTTTTGATATTTGCTGTGGTAATAGCTATAGTCCTCATCTTTAGATTTAGAAGGATACTGGCTGGCGGTCCTGTGAGCAAAAACCGGATAATCATTGTAACCGTATCTTATTTTGCCATAAGCATGCTAACAGTATTTAGCTCATTTCAGGTGGGAGTGTCAATCTGGTATATTTTTGCATATGCTGGCGTCCTGATTGGCTCTACTTACTTTTCACACAAATTTGTCGGAAATACAATTAAAATCTGGAAAGCAGAGGATGGCAAAACCCATGCAAAGGGAGGCAGCATTCCATACATTATTTGGATAGTGGGACTAGTGTCACGATTTGCCCTTGGGTATGTCTTTATCGGTCCTGATTATTTTATGACTGCTTATGGAACACAAAAAACACTTGACACATTTGCCATCCAGGTTACATTTGTTGTTGACCTGATAATGATGCTGGGTGTGGGTGCACTGTCTGGACGAAATATACAATTGATTCACAAATTAAAAAATTTCAAAACTGAACCATAATTTGTGTCAAATCATATCGCAACAGAAAAAGGAAAGTCGCTGGTAAAAGACATAAAAAAAGACAATCAATTTTCCATGCGCCAAGCTTAGTAACTTGTATAAGCAAATGATATGTACAACGTGGTCAGGGACTAGTATATGGTTGATGCCACTCTTAGAACACACAAACTCCATGATCTCAGTCACGTTGGATTGAGAATTTCTGTAGGTGTCTTGTTTATAGTTCATAGTCTTGGCAAGTTTGATACTGGTGCTGGAGGATTTTTCTCTAGCGTAGGTCTTCCTTCTGAGATGGCACCCTTGATTGGGTTGCTGGAATTGATTGGAGGCATATTGCTCATAGCCGGCGTGTTGACTCGAATTGCAAGCAGTCTTCTTGCAATAGAGATGCTTGTAGTCATGGTGTACCTCAAAAAGTTACAATCATTTTCTGGAAAAAACGGACTTGAGCTTGAACTTCTCATATTTGTGATTCTTCTTACAGTAATTGTATTGGGACCTGGAAGAATTTCACTATCACATGCTGTAAAAAAACTTCCAAGATTCTTGCATTGATAACTATATGAATAATATCCTGTTTAGGATGTATTAAAAAAAGAAGAGTAAGAGATTTCTTCTTTGGGGAGTAGTCTATCTCTTGCTTACTTCGGAGAATATCTTTTGCAACTTTGACTCGAGCTCTTTTTTGCCCTCTGACTGTGCCAGCATTGATTGCCATACTTTGGCTGCTGTCTCAATCATTGCATCTGCACCCTTGTCAAGCGTAGGACCAAATGAGGCGTCAATTCTCTTTTTGAGTCGCTCTACGTGTGCCTGATACAGCGCATCATGAAATGCCTTGTGTAGCAATTCCATTGATTGTTTGACAGGATCAACTGTTCCACAACCGCAGTCATTGCATTCCATTTCAGACGCGCATGAGCACGTTGCATCTTCTTCTGTATTGCATGTTCCTGATTCGCATTTCATATTACTTTCTTATAGCCACTATAGAAAGGTAAGTATATAAATTGGAAAGTGATGAAATCGAAAGTAGGTGAGATTCTAGTAAGTTGATGCCTCAAGAACTAAAAAACATGTCAGATCAGATAAAGTGCTGCCCAGTAGACAATACATTCAGACTTGTCGGGAAAAAATTTACCATACACATTCTGCGTAACATGTTGATTTTGAACCAGACAAGATTTAATCAATTTCTAGAATCCGTAGAGGGAATAAATCCAAAAACGCTTTCTGTACGATTGCGTGAAATGGAAAAAAGCGGTCTGATAAAGAGGCAGGTATATGCTCAAACTCCAATCAAAATAGAATACACTGTCACAGAAAAAGGAAAGGAACTAAAAACAATCATAATGCAGATGGCAGCTTTTTCAATGAAGCATTGCAGCTCAGACGTATTCAAAGATGGAAAGCCTAGAACATTGGAACAAGTATTTGGCAAATCCAAAAAGACTGACAAGTGACATGTGGTATCATGTCTCTTGATTTGTTTGCACTCTATTGTTCTTCTACAGTTTGACTCCATAGTATTTCTCGAACAATTTTGAGATATTCTATGCCATTTTGATGCTCTACAAAGTCAGGAATGTTTGCCATCAGTGTCTGTTGTCTTGTGGTTTCTTTATGAGTAGCCCAAGATTGTTTTAGAAGAAATACTCATTTCCTTTATGCGCAAATTTTAAAACTGTTATTGTGTATGCTTGTTGAATATTTCTAGTCACATTTTGAGGTCTTGATGCATAGTTTATTTTTTGTCTGCACTGATATGGCATGATGTGCCATAGTGCGTATTTCTAGGAAAGCCTTTTTCGCTTTTCTTCAATTCTTTTTTCTGCCTCTAGTCTTTCAAGGCTGTATGATTTCATGTCTGCAAACTTGATTATACTGGACAGGTTGGGGTGTACTTTTTTGATTGCATTGAACATTTCCTGTGCAGCTTTTCTATAGTCTTGATGTCCCTGTGGAACAGTTCGCAGCTCAATTAGATGTGTAGCTTCACGTAGATTTAGCTTCATAAAATATGGATAGTTGTATGCAAAGTTTACAACATACTGTGACTGCTCTGGCATTTTTGTTTTCATGATATCACAAACTTCTTTTGCCTTGTACATACAGTCATCAAAGTCTTTTTTTATTCCAAGTTGTTTTATCTCGTCTGGCATAAAGTATCCGCGGTTTGCTGAAAGAAACTGTCGCTCTAGTGTAAGTACCCTGTGTCTGTGAAAGTCCCGAAACATTCCAAAGTTTGTAAGAAAATCAAATGTATACTCTGTCATTTCAAATGCACGTGGTGGTCTCTGTCTCCTGTTTTGTCTTAGGCCTGCTAATATCTTGATTATTTTTTTCCTCTCTGATGATTTTATTTTTTTTACCTGGGAGACTATCTCTCTGTATGATACACCGTCTGCCTGTTCGTATAGTATGGCAGAGATTATTTTTTCTTCAGCCTTTTTTTCTTGCTCATAGTCTACCAAGTCTGCAAGATGGTTTGTGCTCTTTTTTGATTTGAGATATTTTTTTCCAAGTGCCAGAGATTTTGCCTTGATGTCGCCCAAGTATTTTTGTAATGCCTTACCGTGTGCATCGTCTGCTCGCCTTACAAATGATCTAATTGTGGTGTTAAGTTCCCGCTGGATCTTTTCTGCCAAAATATTTTCTTCCTTGAGATTTGATGAATACAATATTGTAAGCAAATACTCAAACGCCCTGCCGTTGCCTGTAATTCCAACATTGGTCAGAGTGGATGCAGGCAGTATGCCTCTTAGAATATCAAGTGCCTTTGCTCTAATTGTTGCATTGTATATCCTGGTTGCAGACTTTGTCTCATCCTCACTTGAAAGTTTGGTATATGGCACATCTGCTCCATTGGAGTCTCGAAACTTTTGCTTCTCTATTGGCTCTCGCTCCTTCATAAAATCAATTGTGGGCTGGATGTTTTTGGAATACACTTCAAAATCAAGATTGCATGACTCTAGATACATGTCAGCATATTTGGAATCCATTATTGCAGGTTCTCTGTAAAACTTGAACTCGCCATTTACTTTTTTGTCCCATGCAACATATCTTGAAGATTTTTCAAGATATGACAACCCAATTCTGCGGTCTTCAATTTTTTTTACTGCAATGTTTGACAGTCCTTCTATTGCAATCTGCGCTTCTCCAAGCTCTGCAACTGAATCATCGCCATATTCTAGCAAGACTTTGTTGTAAAATTCTTCACCACGATTTTCATTTTGGGAAAACTCGTCGAGGAAAATTCTTCGCATGCTCTTGTCTGTTCTGCTGTATCTTGACATCAGTGCGCCCCTGTCTACTTGTCTGGGGCTGATTATGGCAAATACCGAATCGTCTACATTTGAAAAATGTTTTAAAAGAATTTCATTTTCGGAATTTGAAAATTCAGATGACAACATTATCGTTCAAGCCTGCTGTAGATAATAAGCTAATCTACTTTTTGCCAATCTGTATTAGATCGGTCGGTCCCATTTTTGGTGCGTTGTGTTTTGCCTGCCATCGTAATAATACCTCCTTGAATGATTCTGCTTCTTGAGCATCTTCTGTATACATTAGCATTGTCACCCACTTGCCTGGGCCTGCAGTGCCGCCCATGGAGTTCATCCAAAAATCTGTTGGCATGTTTTCAAACGCCTTGTGTTTTTCATCCCTGCTCATGTCTATCCAGCGCTTGGAAACAAAATGCAGTATCTGATCTAGCTCTTCCTTTGTAATCATTATCGTACCATTACTATGCATCTGATTATAAAATTACGTATTTTTTGTAATTTTGCATGATCATTAGCTAAAATGATCTTACCAAAACTGGAAAGCTTGTTAACACTTTGCTGATTATATCAAATTTAAAAGACCTATCCAATGAGCAAGGAAGAGATCGAATTTATCGGCAAGCAAGTTAAGGACATGTACGGCACCTATATCGGCAAAGTAATAGGCACCATAACTGACATCGATGGAAGTGTACAAACCGTTGGCGTTGATTGTGGTTCTGAAGGACTCAAGCAGATAGCATTCGAGCAATTGGTCATACAGGGACAATTTGTAATCTTTATCCCTAGATGGAGATTAGATGCCCAAAGGCTGTTGCGAGAGAAGGGGCTTACCATGCGCCGTATACGCGCCCTGATGGATATCGTATCTGAAAACGATGACATGAAAGAGGATGCTGAACTGATCCATGAAAAATATAAGATGAAATTGTTAACTCTGGATGAGACCGAAAGACAGATCAAAGAAAAACTTGAGAAAAGACTGGCAGAACTTGATAGTCAGCTAAAGTCAATCAGGATGCTAAGATTTGACGCAAAGTTGCAAAACAAGAGCAATGAAATATCTGATAGCAAGTACGACCTAGTCAAGACTCATACGGTTGAAATCATCGAACACATCGAACACGAAAAGGCAGAGATAACAAGCATCCAGCGTCGCATCAACGATCTTTCAGTTGAGAGTGGAGAGCGCATAGAAAGTCCAAAGCAGGACGTTCATTCAGCCGCCATTTCATATCTTGGAAAGGTAGAAAGTCCTTCTCCTTCACAGCCAAAGACTCCGATATCTGCTGACGTTGGAGTTGGTAACAGTATTCCCACTGCACCGACACCAAAGCCTGTGGCAATTGGAGCCGATGGTGACGAAGCCCCTCAAGATTCAGATTGGCTCAAGAGGATATCATCATCTTAGTACAACTGACGGGATTGAAGGATTCGCTCCCAACTCCATTTGAGCGAACCTTTTTTTTGACATGCCAATTAACTGAAGTATATTGGATTCTGGTTATAATATTGGTCTTGGAAACAACGATACCAAGACAAGGGCTGCTGCAAATCAGGACAGCATAAAATTTTGGGAGTCCCAGGCTGAAAACATTCACTGGTTTGAAAAGTGGCATACCGCACTAGAATGGAATGCACCTTTTGCAAGATGGTTTGTGGGGGGCAAGACCAATGCATCATACAACGCACTTGATGTGACAGTGCAGAAAAACCCTCACAAAAAGGCAATAATCTGGGAAGGAGAAGAGGGAGAAAAAAGAACTCTGACATACCACGATCTTCTAGTCCAGGTATCAAAACTTGCAAATGCCCTCAAAACACTTGGAGTCAAAAAAGGCGACAGGGTTACAGTTTATCTCCCAATGGTGCCTGAGCTTATAATCTCGCTTCTTGCATGTGCAAGAATTGGTGCTGTTCATACAGTAATATTTTCAGGGTTTAGTGCAAAATCGATTCGAGACAGAGTTGATGATTCA
>JAJSDS010000119.1 GCA_028580875.1 Nitrosotalea sp. | reverse complement strand
ACTTTGTTGCCAAGTATTACAGATTCTGAAATGTTATGTGTTACAAATATGATTGTCTTTTTTGTCCTCTCCCAGATTAATTGCAATTCAACTAGTAGCAAGTCTCTTGTTTGAGAGTCAAGTGCGGCAAAGGGCTCATCCATCAAGAGAATTTCAGGATCCATTGCAAGTGCTCTAGCTATTGCAACGCGTTGTTTCATTCCAGTTGACAATTGATATATGTACGAATCTGCAAATTTTGTAAGCTGCATCATGTCTAGATATCTCTGAGATATTTCCCCGCGCTCATCTTTTGGAATTCCTGCCATCTTTAGTCCAAATTCTACATTATCAATTACTTTGAGCCAAGGAAAGAGTGCACCTTCCTGGAAGACCATCGTCCTATCAGGACCCGGTTCGGATATAGGAGTTCCATTTAACAAAATCTCTCCCGAGTCTGGCTTTTCAAGACCTGCCACAATATTCAAGAAAGTGGATTTTCCACAGCCAGACGGGCCCACTATGCAAACAAAGTCGCCTTCCTCAACATTTAGGTTTATACCATCTAGTGCAACTACAGAATTTCCGTTATGATCAAAGTGTTTTACAATATTTTTGGCCTGGAGTTTTGTCATAATCCCAAGCCTTCCACATCAATTCCTGAAACAGTTGAAACTAATACTGTAATACCAGGCGCGATTTTCATATAACGTCGTTATAATATTTATCTTAAATAGTGATCGAATTTTAGCTTGGACTAACTTGTTTTATCTCATACAACAAAAAACCAATTTTGTTATTTTTCCAAAACAAAAAACTAGATCGAGTACTGATCATAAAAGATAAATGCTAATTTATGATCACAGAAAATCTCGATGATGAAAGGAAAAGCAGTTCTAGCTTTCTCTGGTGGACTTGATACTTCGGTTGTTATAAAATATCTCCAGGACAAACATAAGCTTGATGTTATCACAGTTACAGTAGATGTAGGCCAAGAAGACAATCTCAAAAAGATTTCAGCCAAGGCAAAAAGTCTTGGAGTTTTAAAGCATTACAACATTGATGCACGACAAGAATTTGTAGATAGTTTTATTTTTCCAGCAATCAAGGCAAATGCATTATACCAAAAAAAATACTGCCTTGCAACTGCACTTGCACGCCCATTGATTGCACAAAAAGTGGTTGAAATTGCAAAAAAAGAAAACGCATCAGCACTTGCACATGGATGTACAGGAAAAGGAAACGATCAAGTAAGATTTGACGTTACATATCGTTCAGGTTCTAGTCTTCCAATCATTGCGCCAATTCGTGACCTCAATCTCACACGAGATGTGGAATTAAAATATGCGCAAAAACACAACATTCCAATTGATACTACTGCAAAAAAATTCAGTATCGATCAAAACCTATGGGGGCGAGCAATCGAAGGTGGAGACATGGAAGATGCATTCTCAGAACCTCCAGATGATGCATTCATTTGGGTAAAGACAAAGAATTTACCAGAAAAACCACAATATATCGAAATAAAATTTGAAAACGGCATACCAGTTGCAGCAGATGGAAAACGCATGAGATCAATTGAGTTAATCAAATACATCAACAAAAAAGCAGGTGCAAGTGGCGTAGGAATTGTAGACCACATTGAAGACAGGGTTGTAGGCATAAAATCACGAGAAGTCTATGAAACGCCAGGTGCATCATGCATAATTGAGGCACATACTGATCTTGAAAAAATGGTTTTGACAAAGCATGAATTAAAGTTCAAGGCAATGGTTGATGCAGAATGGTCATGGCTTGCATATTCTGGATTATGGCAAGATCCATTGAGATCAGATTTAGATATGTTTATCAATACTACGCAGAAGAGGGTTAGCGGAACTGTTAAACTCAAAATGTTCAAAGGAAGCCTCAGAGTTGTTGGAAGAAAATCTGAATATTCATTGTACAGCCATGATCTGGCCACATATGGAGCAGGTTCTACTTTTGACCAAACTCTTGGAAAAGGATTCGTTGAGCTATGGGGGCTTCAATCAACAGAAGCTAATAAATTACTAAAAAAGAGGTGAATGATCAAAGAATGAATTGCCCAGAATGTGATGCAACAATAAAAATTCCAGACGACGCAAGTGTTGGAGAGATAGTCTCATGTCCTGATTGTGGGGCAGATTTTGAGATTGCTTCCAAGAATGGCGGCGCATGTGAATTAAAGCATGCTGAGAAAGTTGGCGAAGATTGGGGAGAGTAAATGCCCAAAGTTCGAATCGTGTTCGACAGAGTAAGACTGGAAGAAAAGATGCTCGAGCAAAAAGCAATCGAGCTTGGACACGATACGAAGATGATCGACGCCAAGACTACCCAATTTACCACCGAAAGTAAAAAAAATGATTACGATTTCGGAGATGTCGTTTTAGAAAGATGTGTCAGTTACTTTCGTGGTCTTCATTTTACAGCAGCCCTTGAATTTTTAGATATTCCAGTAATCAATAGAACAGAAGTAGCAAACAATTGTGGAAACAAAATGCTAACATCATTGCTGTTAAAAAAACACAACGTACCCACTCCAAAAACATACTTTGCATTCTCATCAGAGGCTGCAGTTGAGACACTAGAAAAAGACGGCTACCCCCTTGTGATAAAGCCAATCATAGGTAGTTGGGGAAGAGGAGTCGTGCCTCTAAGAGATAGGGAGACGGCAGACGCCATAATCGAAGTCAGGGAGCTAAACGATGGACCACTAGACAGGATTTACTACTTGCAAGAGGTTGTGGCACGTCCACCAAGAGACATACGTGCTATATCAGTAGGAGACCAGCTGATCGCTGCAATGTATAGGACATCCACAGGCGGTTTTAAGACAAACATTGCCCTTGGAGCAGAACCAATTGCATGCGAGATAACAAAAGAGTTGGAGGACATTTGCATAAAGGCATCAAAGGCAGTAGGCGGCGGAATCTTGGGAATTGATGTCATGGAGGACGAAAAACGCGGATTTGTGGTACATGAAGTAAACAATACAGTAGAATTCAAAGGATTGGCAAAAGTTGCCAAAAGAAACATCCCAAAAGAAATGATCGACTATGCAATAAGTTACGCCAAGCGATAAATTCTAAAAGTTGAAAAAAATTTTAGAGTTTAAATTATACTATATTATGGTAGGAGAGTATCAATGAAAGTCGGTGTAGTTGGCGCATCAGGGTATGTCGGTGGAGAAATTCTCAGACTACTTGTAAGTCACCCACATGCAGAAATTTCCATGGTGACGTCAAGACAGTATGTCGGAGAGTACATTTCTAGAATACAGCCAAGCTTGAAGGGATTTACAGACTTGACATTTTCAGAACTTGATTATGATAAACTAACAGACAAGTGTGATTTGGTATTTACAGCAGTGCCACACGGAACTGCAGTAGACATTGTAAAAGCTCTCTATGACAGAGGAATGAAAGTAATTGATCTTAGTGCAGACTATAGATTGCACAATCCTGCAGATTATGACAAATGGTATGGCTGGCAGCATCCACATCCAGAATTGTTAGAAAAATCAGTCTTTGGAGTTCCAGAACTTCACAGAGAGGAGATAAAAAAATCACAGATTGTGTCATGTCCGGGATGCATGGCAGTAACATCAATTCTAGGATTATATCCATTGATCAAAAAGAAAATTGTCGATACAGAACATATCATAGTTGATTCAAAGATTGGATCTTCTGGAGCAGGTGCAGGAACTGTTTCAGGTACACACCATGCAATGAGGTCAGGTGTTATCAGACCATACAAGCCAGCAAAACATCGACACACTGGAGAGATAGAGCAAGAGCTAAGTATTGCAAATGGCGGCAAAATCAAGGTATCAATGAGTCCACATGCAGTAGACATTGTAAGAGGAATTCTTTGCACAAATCATGTATTTCTCAATCAACCAGTAAGTGAGATGGACTTGTGGAAGATGTATCGCGAACAATACCAAAATGAAAAATTCATCAGACTTATTCGAGACAAGAAAGGATTTTACAAATTCCCAGATCCAAAGTTTGTGGTAGGTTCCAACTTTTGCGATGTAGGATTTGACATTGATGAAGACAATAACAGACTAGTAGTTCTTTCAGCATCAGACAACCTCATGAAAGGCGCAGCAGGATCTGCCATCCAAAACATGAATGTCATGGCAGGATTCAATGAGATGGAAGGAATAGCATATTCTCCGCTAACTCCAGTGTAAAAAGATGATTACAATAAAAATAGGAGGAAGTGTAGTAGATGGCCTTCATCCCACTACAATATCAGACATAAAAAAAGTCTCAGAAAATGAAAAACTCATCATAGTTCACGGCGGAGGAAAAGAAGTAACAAAAATTTCAGAAGCTCTTGGAAAAGAACAAAAGTTCATTGTCTCCCCAGGAGGAATCAAGAGCAGATTCACAGACAAGGAAACTGCCGAGATATTCACAATGGTCATGTCAGGAAAGATAAACAAGATGATAGTTGGTATGCTTCAAAAACATGGAATCAATGCAGTTGGGCTATCAGGAATAGATGGTAAGATAATCCAGGCTGAGCGAAAAAAGAAATTAATTGTAATGAATGAGAAAGGTCGCAAGATGGTAATTGATGGAGGATACACAGGAAAGATACATGATGTCAATGCAGGACTAATTCACTCTATTTTAGACCAAGGATATGTCCCAGTCATATCTCCAATTGCAATCAGCGAAGAGTGTGATTTTCTCAACGTAGATGGAGACAGGGCTGCTGCATATGTAGCAGGCAAGATGAAGTCTGATAAGATATTATTTCTCACAAATGTAGATGGTTTGCTCATGGAAGAAAAACTAGTCAAAAAATTATCTCTGGCGGAAGCAAAAGAGATTTTGCCAAAGATTGGATTTGGCATGGAAAAGAAGATACTTGCTGCAACAGAAGCATTAGAGATGGGAGTCAAGGAAGCATTGATTGCAAACGGCAAAAAGGAAAACCCAATATCTGCGGCAATTTCTCATGACAATTGTACGGTGATATCAAAATGACAGAAGACCAATTCATGGGAAACATCTACCAGAGATTTCCTGTAACAATAGAACGTGGACTTGGAGCTCATGTATGGGATACAAGTGGAAAGGAATACATCGATTGCATGGGCGGATATGGTGTTGCACTAGTTGGTCACTGCAATCCCAGGGTCGTAAAAGAGATCAAGGCGCAACTTGACAAGATCATAACTGTACACAGTTCACTTTACAACAAGACAAGAGAAGCATTTCTTGAAAAACTA
>JAJSDS010000118.1 GCA_028580875.1 Nitrosotalea sp. | reverse complement strand
GATGGATTGGAGGTGAAGAGCAGAAAAAATATGTCGTCGTATATCCTTTCATTAAAACACGAGAGTGGTACCTGTTGCCACTTGAAAAAAGAAAAGATATGATGGCAGAACACATCCAGGTGGGGCACAAGTATCCAGAGGTTCAGCTAAATACCACATACTCATTTGGGATACATGATGAAGACTTCATGCTTGCATTTGAAACAGATACCTTGCACAAGTTCCAGGATCTGATAATGGACTTGCGCGAAACTCGTGTGAGTGGATACATTGCAGTGGACACACCAATGATTGTCTGTGTCAAAAAAGATATTGTTCCTTTGATTAGGAGCCTTGGGTGATGAAGGCGCTAAAAGAATGGGCAACAGTAATAACTGCACTTGAAAACGGGGACCAAACAGTCTTGCTCCGAAAGGGAGGCATACTTGAGACTGCCTCTGGGTTCAAGGTTGAAGATAAAAAATTTGTTCTCTTTCCTACGTATGAACACCAAGACAACTCTTCTCTGAAATCGCAATTTTACAGGTATCTTGCAGATGTAAGAGAGCAAAAACCACGTGAGGGTTTCAACAGGATCACATCATATGCAGAGGTTCTTGCAGAAAATGATATCTCCTCAATGGAAACAATTGAAAAATTGTCAGACTTTCACATATGGAGCGAATCATACATAGTAGAGAGAATGAACTGGATGCCACAAAAACCAATGACTGCAATATTTCTCAAGGTATACAAAATTTCTCCAGTGGAGATCCCAGTTCTTCCAGATTATCACGGTTGCAAATCTTGGATAGAATTAAATGTCAACACAGGTACTGGATCAGCTGTTTTAGATGAAGCAGATCTCCAGCAAAGATTATCAGAGTTCAGGGGTATTGTAAATTGAAATACAGAAAACTAGGAAAGAGTGGAATTGAAGTCTCCGAGATAGGATTTGGAGCATGGACACTTGGACTTGACTGGTGGGGCAAAAAAATAGAAGATGATGAAGCAAAGAGAATGCTCAAGCGTGCATTTGATCTGGGGATTAATTATTTTGAAACTGGAGATATTTACGGAAGGGGAAAAAGCGAGAAACTAATCGGTGAGGTCTTTTCTGGAATGAGAAACCAGGTTGTGCTGTCAACAAAGTATGGATATGACATTTACTCAGGCGAGCAGATTGGCCACAAGGAACTCCCGCAAAAATTCACAACCGAGTTTACTGATTTTGCATTAAAGAAAAGCCTTGAAAGATTGCAGACAGATTACGTCGACGTCTATGGATTGCACAACCCAAAGATACACACAATCCGTGACAAGCAAATTTTTGAATTTTTGGATAAAAAAACAAAGGAAGGAATAATCAAAAGTTACCAAATTGCATTAGGTCCAGCCATAGGGTGGACACAAGAGGGACTAGAATCAATGAAAATAACAAACGCTACTGCAGTGCAGACTGTCTACAACATTCTTGAGCAAAACCCAGGAAACATACTCTTAGAAGAGGCAGAAAAACATAATGTAGGAATCCTAGTCCGTGTGCCTGATGCTTCTGGAATTTTGACAGGAAAAGTAACTGCAGATACCAAAATCAGCGAAAAGGATCATCGTTCCGTGCGAAGCGGCAACTGGGTACAAGAGGCACTAAAGAAAGTAGACCAACTGATGCCAATTGCAAAAAGAAATGGGCTCAACATTACAGAACTTGCAATCAAGTTCATCTTGTCACAAAAATCTATCTCATCTGTATTGCCAACAGTAGTAAGTGAAGAAGAAATCGAGATGTTCTCTGCAATGTCTGATGGAAAATATCTAAGCGAAAGCGACAAAAATGAGATAGTAGGTCTTTTCAACCAATGGCCATCATATGACCTAAAGGCATCAGTACAAACTGCCTAGAGACATATTTTCAAAAAATAAAACAAATTATATTCAAAGAGCGATTACCAAAAACAAATGATTCCTAGTCAAAAAAAGACATCTACAATGACATTTCGAATAGATGAAGATGTGCTCAACAAACTTCGCTCTGAATCTGAACACCGAGAAACCAGCCTTAACACATTTGTCAATCATATTTTCAAGCGATATGTAGAGTGGGACATGTTTGAAGCAAAGGTGGGCATGATCCCGATTGCAAAACCAATCATCATAGAACTTTTTGGAAATCTAAGCAAGGATCACATCATTGACATGGCAAACCGCATTGGAAAAAACGTGGTACGCGATACTGCATTGTTCATGCAGGGAGATTTCAATCTGGATTCGTTTATCTCCTGGTTTGAGGCAAGAATGCGCGCATCCTCAATTGAGATAAACCACAACATCAAAAATAATGTTCATACGTTTATCATAAAACACGACCTTGGCGAAAACTGGTCATTATATCATACTACGGTTCTTGGCCTAATTTTCAGAGAAGTCTTGGAGAAAAAAGTTGATTTCGAGTACAACTCTGGTATGATGTCGTTCAAGTTTACTGAATGAGTGTTTGCAAATGATTGCAAACGATTGCAAATGACTTCAGTCTAATCGCTCTTGTTATATCTACTGGTCCCATATTGATACCCATGCAAGTTTTACAACAAGGAAGGACACTTGAGGGAAAAGATGCAGACAATATTCTAAAAATAATGTCAAATGAACAGGCCTTGCAGATACTCCGTTCTACAATTGACACACCAAAATCTGCATGGGATATTAGTACAATATCTGAAATTCCGCTGACTCAGGTGTATAGGTGGGTTAGAAGGCTTCACCACTCTGGACTTGTACGTGTATCCGGAGATACAAACGCGTCTGGTAAAAAGTTCTTCATGTACCAAAGTAGGGTCCGCTCAATCAAGGTAACACTAACACCTACTGATGAAACACTGATTGAACTTTCCTAGAAATTTATTTTATTATGCGGTAATTGGGTCTTCTATGTTGAACTCGTGTTCCACAAAATATTCAACTCGAGTCTTCTTGAATTCCCTTGAACTAAATAAAATCCTGTAATCGTCAACATTTACCTGCTTTTGGATCTCCTTTGCCATGTCTTCTGCTTCCTCAATTGATTTGCAGTGTACCATAGAAAACACGCTGTATGGCCAGTCTTGGTATACTGGTCTTTGGTAACAGTGGCTAATCTGCGGGAATGCTCCAAGCTTTGCACCGACCTCTTCAATTCTTTCGTCTGGGACCTGCCACACTATCATGCCGTTTGCAGTAAATCCAACCTCTCTGTGTCTTAGGATGGCTGCAAACCTTCGCATTATTCCTGTCTCTTCGTATTGTCTTACTTTATCCAAAAGTTGTACTTCTGTTATTCCAAGTTTCTGGGCAGATTTTAAAAATGGCCTTTCAACTATTTCCAAATCTTTTTGCAATTCGCGTATGTATTCTTTTTCTTGTTCTGTTGCAACAAACTTGGTCTCAATAATCTTCTTTTTCTCCTCTGATGGTTTAATGTCAGATTTTTTTTCTTCTACCATCTCAAGCTTTACTCCTATCTTGAAGAGCTTGATTGTAGGGAGTAATCTTGTCTTTTTAATTCCTGGTAACTTTGAAAACTTGTCAATCTCTGTCTTTAGATCAGATCCCGGGGGAACTGCAAGCGTAAACCATAGATTGTATTCATGGTTTCTCTCATAATTATGACTGACACCTGGGTGTCTGTTTACCTGATTTGCAACTTGGTCTAGTCTTTCTGGCTCTATTGCCATTGCAACAAGTGCGCTCTTGTATCCAAGTTTTCTTGTGTCAAATATTGCGCTAATCTGTCTGATAATCCCTGCTTCCTTTAGGGCAACAAGCCTTTGCATCAACTCTTGGTTTGACAGGCTGAACTTTTTTGCCATGACCTCATATGGCTTTGGCGTCAAAGGGAAAGTCCACTGGATCTCGTTTAAAATCTCCTTGTCTAGCTTGTCCATGCTACACCAAAAGGCCTGTCTTACAATTAAAAATGTTGCCTAGTTTGTCATAGAATCTATAAATATCATTTCCAGTCAGCGAGATCCGTTGATAGTTGATCTAAATCTTCACGGAGATTTGGTGATTATAGTGGGCGGAGGAAATGAGGGATTGAAAAAAGTAAATACGTTATTGACTCAAGATTGCAAGATTCTTCTTATCAGCGATTCCACTAACAGGCAAATTCAAAGCTATGTCAAGCAAAAGAAAATATCTTTCAAAAAAATGAGGCTTACCAACGCAAATTTTCTAAAAAAATACAAACCATTCATGGTACTTGCAACAACTGACGATAAAGGACTGAACAGAAAAATTGTAGAGCAGGCAAAATCAATGCGCTGCTATGCATATGCCGCAGACGATCCAGAAGTTAGTGACTTTGCATTTGGCTCTGTGATTAATATCGCAGACACTGTACAAATTGCAGTATCTACGGGAGGCAAAAGTCCTGCAATGGCAAGAAAACTAAAACTCCAGGCAGAGCAGATCTTCAAAAAAGTGGTAAAAAAAGAGGACATTTACCACATCAAACTACAAGACTTTGCACGAAAGGCAGTAAGGGACAAGATCCAGACATTTCCTGAGCGAAGAAAGTTCCTCTATAGCGTCATGAATGACAATCATGTTAAACAATTAATACGAGACGGAAATCTAAAAAAAGCACAGAAGCGGGTTATGGAAATGCTAGGTGAACTAATCTGACAAGTGATGTAATCAACGCTAGAGTTACTTTTAGAAAGTCACCTATTCACATGCTGGAACGATTCACTTTTCCCGATCTAGATTCTGCTTACCAGTCATTTCTAAAACATTCTGGACTGCAAGAATGTGTTATACTACAAACATGTAACAGGGTAGAACTTTTTGGATGCACAAATTCTGCTGACCTTGGAAAAATAAAAAAGACATGGGCGTCTGTTGCAGGACTCGAAGAGAACGCGTTCAAAGAAAATCTTGAGATAAGCCAAGGAACTGATGCGTACACCCACCTGCTAAAACTTACGTCCGGACTTGACTCTCTTGTAATAGGCGAAGAGCAGATACTGGGACAAGTAAAAGATTCAATCAATACTGCAAGAGGACTCAAGGCCTCTGGCGATAACCTCAATACATTATTTGATAAGGCAATTAAAATTGGAACTCGTGTACGTCAAGCAACCGGAATCAGCAAGGGAAGTCTATCCATTGGTTCTATGGCAGTAAACCTTGCAGAAGAAAACATTGACGACCTAAACTCAAAGCACATCTTATTGATTGGAACTGGAGAGGCAGCAAGCCTTGTGGCAAAATCACTCAAGAAAAGAGAGATTGATTT
>JAJSDS010000117.1 GCA_028580875.1 Nitrosotalea sp. | reverse complement strand
TATTATTTTGATTGTCCAGTTCCTACTCCCTCCGCATAATTGCAATCTAAACAATAGAATGATCGATCCTTTCCTTCTCCTACAGTCAATGTATTGAAACCTCTGCATTTTGGACATCTGCTCTTTTTGTTTTGTATCTGTGAATCATCACTGTCTGACATGCTCATCACAATGTGTGTAAAAATTCTGACAGGACAACAGCATTGCTATGTTGCTCGTTCTTTGCGGAAAAAATCAATGTAATGTTTTTATGTTCTTTTTTTAGATCCTTGATTTTATCTAATGATGGTTTATTCTCCTTTAACTCTTTGATGTATTTTTTCTTGAAGGCATCCCATTTTCTTGGATCATGGGAATACCATTTTCTTAAATGGTCCGTAGGTGCTATTTCTTTAAACCACAAATCTACATGTGCGATATCTTTTGAAACTCCACGTGGCCATAACCTGTCAATTAAAATCCTGAAACCGTCATCTGGAGAATATTTTTCATAAATCCTTTTTATTTTGATCATCGTAATCACTTAACTGATGAAGTCATATTCATTGATCTCTGATTACCGACTTGACCTTGGTTGCAATATCTTTGGTTATCTCTTTTAGATCGTGGCATTTGTCCGCATGATTTTTTATCAATGTCATGAGTTCATCTTCAGTCTTTGCAATTCCAACCCACTCACACTTGAAACCCATATCTGCACATTTGAAGACTTTGTTCATGGTTGATCATGACTTTGGTAATATTTAGCGAGCATGTTTTAAATGCATGAAAATTCATGCATTTGTCGCACTATCTTTTTTATCTATAAATACAGTATAATTCAATGACTCGAGATTTTAAAAAAACTTTGAAAGTCAATGATGTTCTGCCCGGACAAATGAAGGCAGTGGAATTTGAGGGTGAAACAGTGTGCATTGTTAACGCAGGTGGAAAATTCTATGCTATAAACAATGTTTGTACGCATGAGGGGGGACCCCTTGCTGAAGGGACTTTGAATGAGTTTGAGGTTGAATGTCCATGGCATGGTGCCAGATTTGATGTAAGAACTGGGGAAGTAAAGTCTCCTCCTGCAGAGTCACCAGTCTCCACATATGAAATAAAAATAGACCAGGATGACATATGGATGAGAAAATCAGTCAAATAGGAAAGTTAAAGAAAATTTGCAAACGATGTAAGACAGAATACGATGATGACAATGGATATCCAGTATGTAATTATTGTTTGAAATATTTGGATAACTGGGAGTAATGATTGTCTTGATTGTAATGTGTCTATTTAGTGCTATTTGACAATCAGAATTGGTATCTTGGACTTGTGGACTACAGCATTTGATACGCTGCCAAGAAACAATTCCTTGACTGGACTCATTCCCCTAGAACCCATTACTATCAGATCAAATTTGTTGTCAGAGGCAAATTCTGCAATATCTAGTGTCGCAATGCCTTTGATTATTTTTTCATTGAATTTTACTTTATTGGCCACACATGTTTTTTTTGCGTTTGACATGAATTTTTTGACTTGTTCTAAGATGTGTTTCTCATAAGGAATCTGCCTACCCATCAATGGTAGAGGTGGGTATGATGAAATTACACATAGCGCAGTTATGGTAGAATTGAAATGTTGGGCCAGGTATATTGCCTCGTCAAGTCCTTTAAAGGAATTCTTTGAGCCATCCAAAGGTACTAGGATCCTTTTGATATTTTTATTGATCATGTTGTCGACATCCTACTGGTTAATTGTAATTTTGAGTAGAAAAGGGCTTGCACTGTACTGCATGAAAATTCATGCAGTTTTTACAGCATGCTTATGTAGATTTGAACCAACATCATCTGGGATGAAAAATTTTGACTATGTCATAATTGGAGGAGGTTTGGCAGGCAGTCATGCAGCTCAAGCGATAAGAGAAAATGACAAGAATGGCAGCATTTTGCTGATAACTGATGAAAATCGCATTCCATATGATCGCGTACCTCTCTCAAAGAACTATCTTATGGGAAAAATGAAAAGTGAAGTACTATATGTTAAACAATCTAATTTCTATGCAGATCAAAAAATAGAATTACTTGTAGATAGCAAAGCTACCAAACTTGATCCAGAAAATCACGCTATACACATCGGAAACGATACAAAAGTCAATTACAAAAAACTCTTGCTTGCGACAGGAGGACAGGCAAGACGACTTTCTATCCCAGGATCTGATCTGAAAGGAGTCTTCTATCTTAGGACCATTGATGATGCAGATAAAATCCTAAAGGCAATGCAAGAATCAAAAAATGTTGTAATAATAGGAGGGGGTTTTATCGGATGCGAATTGGCATCTTCTTTTACAAAGAAAAACATTTCTTCTACCATTATCGAACTTGGACCAAAAATATTGGGAAGGGTATTTGATCAAGACACAGCAAGATGGCTTGACGATTACTTTGCAAGAAATGGAGTGAAGATAATGACAAGCACTACCCCAACAGAGATAGTAGGCAAGAAAGGAAAGGTCTCAGGAGTGAAATTACAGTCAGGTCAAATCATATCAGCTGATTTTCTAGTCATCGGTATTGGGATAATTCCAAACACAGATCTTGCCAAGGATGCAGGTCTTGAGGTGGATAACGGCATAGTGGTGAATCAATACCTGCAGACATCGGACCCAGATATCTATGCAGCAAGTGATGTGGCCAGATTCTACAGCCCTGTATTTAGACGATACATGAGATTGGAGCACTATGATCTGGCAGTAAAACAAGGTAGATTAGCTGGCGAGAATATGACTGGTAAATCCAAACAGTTTGAAGAATTGCCATATTTCTTTTCGTTCATGTTTGACGTAAGAATAGAGGCATATGGAGACATGAGTAAATATGATAATGTAGTAACAAAAGGAAGCCCTGCAGAAAACGGTGGCTTTACCAAGTTTTATCTTGATGATGGTGTGATAAACGCAGTCATGATGGTAACCAGAAAAGAAAATGTGGAATATATCAAACAACTAATCTATTCTCGAAAGAAAATCAATGACACAAGCATCTTGACAAAAGATGAACAAAAAATAGAGACAACAACTTGAGAGAATTTCTCAATCAAAAAAGATTTGCAGTCGTAATGAAATATAGACTGAGGAATGGTGTAAAAAAATAAAATGACAACAATCAAGCCTCCCTTTACTGAAGAAACAGCACGTGCCAAAGTCAAAGCAGCTCAAGATGCTTGGAATACCCTAGATCCTGAAGTAGTAGTAAAAGGTTATTCCGTGGATTCAAAATGGAGAAACCGGACAGAGTTTTTCAGTGGACATGATGCAATAAAACAATTTTTGAAAAGAAAGTGGTCAAAAGAGCTAAATTACAAGCTAATGAAAGAATTGTGGGCATTTACCGGAAACAGAATCTCTGTTAGATTTGAGTATGAATGGAAAGATGCAGATACAGGTCAGTGGATGAGAACGCACGGCAATGAACACTGGGAATTCAATGAGGATGGTTTAATGCATACACGAGACATGAGTGCCAACGATTATCCAATTGATGAGTCAGAACGTCGCATTAAATGAAAAGTATTACCTAATCGCTATAGGTTTGAACACTATCATGATTTTTAGAAAATTCAGATCACCTGATGCTACTTTATCACCAATACGGGTACTTGTGATCTGTGAACAACTGCATTTGAAATGCTGCCTAGAAATAGTTCTTTTAGTTCGCTTCTTCCTCGCGAACCTATGACAACAAGATCAAATTTTTTGTCATTGGCAAATTTTGCTATTTCTGTGGAAGCCTCTCCATAGATCAGTTTGCCTTGAAAGTTTATTCCATTGCGAGATGCTATCTTTGTTGCCTCTGCCATGAATTTTGCCGCTCCATCAGTCATGTATGATTTGAAGGAAGTTTGCAATCCTGGCATGGCAACAGGAGGAGTTAGCGGGATCACACACAAACCAGTGATTTTTGCACCAAATTGTTTTGCAAGTAGGATTGCCTCATGTAGGCCCTCCATTGAATACTTGGAACCATCCAGAGGAACCAGTATTTTTTTAATGTTTTTACTTGACACTTGCTACCATCTCTAGTGCGTCTCTGGAAAGATACTCATGTTTTAGGTTCGCGATTTGTTGAATCTTTTTAATGACTTGCATGTGATCTATTCCCTTTTTCATGATGGAAAATAATTTGCATGAATGAAATGGTACTGAAAGTATCTTGACATTCTCCCTCTCTATCACAAAATAGTTTACCTTTCCATACTCTTCATCAAAATCCTGGAGCAAAGAATGGTGCAATCTGAAACTCATGTGAAGGATTTCTTGTCTTTGGTTAGACATGTTTATTGTACTCCTTGATAGCACTTCTTCAGCTTTTCCGTATTCATTTATCATGATAATTCTGTCTACCCCCAAATCAAACAATGACCTAAGCATGATTTTGCACATCTCTTTTTTGTAACATGCCGTGTAGTATCGAGGAAACTAGAAAAAGTCTTGCAGGTATATGCACTAATTTTAGTGCATCATATTTGTGGAATTTCTATATGATAAATCAAAGGCACTATCTATGCCATGATGATGTCTTGTCCTTTTCTATTTTTATTACCAATGTATTGTCAGTGTCATCAAATTCTGCCTTTACACCAAGATCATGAAAAATGTTTTGAAAATATGTCTTGAAGTATAATGACCAATTTTTACCCATATTGTGTTGCATTATTAATTCATGTTTTGTCTCATCTTCATATTCTGTTAGGTTAAACTCTGATCTAGCACACCTAGCTCGTATCACAGATAACCAAGAGTTGAGATCATGTTTTCCTCGCATGTATAGAGAAATATCTTTTGACATGCGTGAAGACAATTTTGTTATTACTTTTTCAATCGTGTTACTATCTACGACCTTGAATAGTTCTATGAGAAATGGTTTAGGCATGACAACCCATCCTGCAGCAGCCGCAGTTAACTCCCATTCGAGATGAGAATCCAGTATCTGACTCACAAGTGCATTAGGACTCACTTTTTGTTTACTGGCTAAAACTTTAAGCTTATTCCAAGTATTTTTGTTCAGGCGAAGTGAAACAGATTCGGTCTGCTTTGGTATGACCATGTACGCGTTATCATTAAATGACTTATTAAAAATTTGGAAAATTTTGCGCCTTTTGAAAGAGGCAGGGTGAAGCAAAACTATATCCATATTTTAGAGAAACCCGGTTAATTTGAAGTCATTTTCTCAAATCTGCAATTCTTGGATAAATACTTAACAGGTTATGCGTATTGAAATTCATGAACGTAGGAAAATTCTCGAAGATATTGGTTGCAATAGACGGTTCTGAAATGTCAATGAAGGCTGC
>JAJSDS010000116.1 GCA_028580875.1 Nitrosotalea sp. | reverse complement strand
GAACTACTTTGGTGTCACCAAATATTTTTGAAACACGTGCAGCACGTTCGCCTTGAAAGTTTTCTACATGTATGTATCCGTCTTTTACCTTTACAGTGATTGGAAAGTGTGCATATACAACTTTCATTTTAAAAGTATAGCCGCTTTGTACACCCTTGAATAGCGTGTTGATTATGGATTCTGCAGTCTTGAATATTGCATAATCTCTTTTTCGCATGCCAACTGATTTTAGTAATACATTTTTGCCTTCAATTTGCAAGTCTACTGGAATTTTCTTGAATGTTTTTCTTGTCTTTCCAAGTGGTCCCTGGACATGCAAGATTTTGTGGCTTACAGATGCCTTTACTGCATCAGGAATTGGTATTGTTACTTCGTGTACTTCGGTAGTTTTAGTAGACATATCCTATCAATAGCCCTCCCAAGCCACTCTTTATTGCTTCATGGTGTGACATTACTCCTTGATTTGTAGTTACAATCAACATACCACGTGAGTATGATGGCAGATATTGTTGCTCCCACTTGGCGTAACCGTCTTTTTTGACCTTGAATCTAGGTGTGATTGCACCACACTTTGTGATTTTTGCTAATAGTTGAATCTTAAACTTGCCGCCTTTCTTGTCATCTACGTGCTCAAACTCACCAATGTAATTGTGGTTTTGCAGTGTTTTTAGTACATCAGTTGCAAGTTTTGAGGTAGGCAATACTACACATTCGCCTTTTCTTCTTGCCTCTGTGTTGTATAATGTTACAAACATGTTTGCTAGAATATTAGTTGCTGGCATATCTACTCACTTAAACTTCCTAAACCCTAACGAGTCTGCAACTTCTCTGAAGCATCGTCTACATAAATCAAGATCATATTTTTGAATAACTGCATTATAGTCACCACATCTTTTACACCATCTTGAACCTTTTCCAAATTTATGGACAGTTCTTCCAGTTACCTTGTAATCACGATTCTTCATGTTATACTACCTGAATCCCAAACTCACGGGTTAGAAATGCTTTTGCATCTTCGGAAGTAATGATATGATTTTTTCCAACACTTGCTTTGTGTTTGCTTCTTAGTCTAATACTAAAACCTGGTCTTGTAAGTGAAATTGAAACATCAAGACCCAAGATTCCATCTTGTGGGTCATATTTCACTCCAGGAATGTCGATGTGTTCTTTGATTCCAAATGAAAGATTTCCAAAGTTGTCAAATGATGATCCTTTCATTTGATTGCCCTTTGCTGCAAATAATCTCTTGATTAACTGAATCGCCGGTTCATTTCTTACTGTAACTGCAACACCGATTGGTTCTCCCTTGTGTACTCCCCAGTCACGTTGAGTGGCTTTGGCATATCTTGGAGATGGTTGTTGACCAGAAATGTGCTTTAGTGCACGCTTTGCTTTTTCAATTGGTTCACCAGATTTTCCTACACCCATGTTTAATACTACTTTAGCAACTGAAATTTTCTTCATTGGAGATTCTGTTTGTTGTGCCATATCTATCACTGGATTTGAATAACAGGTTTGTCTTTTCCTACTGCCATTACCAAGTCTGCTGGGATTTCAATTTGTCTTTCGCCCAAGTCAACATCTGCTCTTTTTGGCAGGATGAATGTTCCTGGTTTTAGTTCAATGAGTTTGCCCATGCGTCCTGCGTTAACTCCACTTGTAATCATAACTTGCACTCCTTTTGTAAGAGGTATAACATCTAGAATTTTTGTACCTGGAACTTCAACTACACATGTATCACCAACACTGACTTTGGCATCAGAGACTAGAGTTCTACCATCATGGAATCCTAGTTGAGTTTTTTTGTCCTTGATTGTTACCTTTCTAGTTACTTTGAGTAATTTCTTTGATTTTTCAGAAGAGTTTATCTTGATTGGTTTTAGCACAGTCAAGTCTTTTGGAACAAGTCTGTATACATCTGGTACTCCGTCTAATTCTACTACATCCATTAGACCAATTCCATGGTGAAGCGAGTTTCGTACGACACCGTCTACCTTGACCTTGCCTCCGTAGATTACAGATTTTGCTTCTCTAAGTGAAGTTGCAAGTTTCAGTGTGTCTCTGATAAATACTGCAGTTGGAATTGATACATCTTTTTTATGACCACCTGGTTTGACTGTAACCACAAATCTCTTGTCTTTTCTTGTGATTCCCCAGAAAAGTGGAGCCATTTGTCTTTTTAGTTTTTTACTGCCAGAAATGCTAACCATTACTTAGTCCCCTTTTTTTCAGTTTTAGATTTGTCTTTTTTATCATCTGCTTTTGCTTCCTTTTTTACTTCCTTTGGTTTTTCCTTGCTAGCCTCTTTTTGTTCTTTTGGTTTTACCTCTTTTGGTTTTGCTTCTTTGGTTTCAGATGGAGTGCTTTTTGTGGCATTTGGTTTTTGTCCTTCCAATCTGCTTTGTCTCCACTTGTCCTCAAGATTCAATGAAGTGATGATAACGTTCGATGGATGAATGTAAATGTCAACATTTCCGCCTTTGAGTTTTTCACGCTTGATGCCTTCTATTGCAATTCCTCTTTTTTCAGTAGATACCTTGGTAACTTTTCCTTCAATTCCTTTGAATTCTCCTCGCAATACCTTTACTCCGTCGCCTTCTACTACGCGCAAGCTTTTGCAATGATATTTGTCTTTAAGATCTTTAGCAAGATGTGAACCTAGTTGTTTGCTAAGTAAGTGTTGTGAAGCAGTGTAAAGCATTCTTTTTCGGATTGTAGTTGGTTTCATCTTCTATACCACCATCGATGCCAAGTTTGCAATTCTTGGATATTTTTCTGCTGCCTCTACTGCTACGGGTCCCTTGATTTCAGTACCCTTGATTTCACCTTCAGGTGTTACAAGTACTGCTGCATTGTCTTCAAATGTTACTCGTACTCCGCTTAATCGTCTTACTGCATATTTTTGTCTAACAATAACTGCACCAAATATTTGTCCTCTTAGTTCACCAGGACCTTTCTTTACTACAACGTTGCAAAAGTCACCAACTGCTGCTGCTGGATAACGTGCGACTCTGGTCTTTGTTTTTTGTACCATCACAATTTCTAAGATCTTGGCACCAGTGTTATCTGCGCATACTACTTGAGCTCCAAGTGGAAGTGCTCTTGTTACATATGGTCTGAATTCTTGTACACCCTTTGCAGATACTGCACGACTCTTTGTTGCGGCCATTAGGATACTACCTCAACTACAACAAAAGAGACACTCTTTGAGATTGGTCTGCATTCAGCAGTAAGAACAATATCGCCTTCTTTAACATCAATGCATTGTGGCCTGTGAGCATGCAATTTGCTTTGGCTACGTGCATATCTCTTGTATTTGATATCAAGTCTTGGAAATTCTTGTTGTACCACAACTGTCCTTGGTGCTCTTGCACTGACTACCTTTCCTTGGACTAGTTTACCTCTGATACTTAGAACTCCGTGGAACGGACACAAGTCATCATCACACTCTGTTTTTGGTGCCTTGACTTGGAGTCCAATATTTTTGGTCATGCTTTTACTCCCATTCTCTCATAAGATCTTTTTGCAATTGTCTTTCCGTCTACGAGTGTAGAAATTCCGTTTATTGTAAATTGCCAGGTTGAATCTGCCTTTGGCATTGATTTTACACCAGTGCTAGTTTGAATTGAAAACATGGATTTTGTTTCATCAACTATTTTTCCACTCAAACCGATTACTTGCAAATTGCTAGATTGTACAATAGATGTGTCAAGTCCAATTAGTTCATGACGTGTAATATTTTCTGGTGTAATCATTTGGTTTTCATCTCATTTAGTCTAGTTAATACTCTTGCGATATCTCTTCGAAGAGGCTTTACTTTTCCACTATCTTTTCGTAGTGTTCCTTTTGATGCTTCGATTTTTAATTTCGTTAATTCTGAACGCAATTGTACAAGTCTGTCTTTAAGATCAGTTTCATTGAATTCTCGAACTGTTTTCATCTTTATGCGAGCCATTTACTTGAGTTCCTCTTCTACTTCTTCAAATGTTTCCACAGTTTCAATTAATTTTTCTTCCAACTCGATTACTTCACTTTCAGTGCGTGGCTTGGTTGGGTCGATTTGTGCTTCTTCTACGATTTCAATCTCTTGTGGAACTTCTTCGACTTTGACCTTTGCTTCTTTCTTCATTGCCTTTAATTCAAATTCTGGGATGAAACGTTCTTTTCGTGCAATTCTTATTCGAACTCCGATAAGACCCATTTTTGTTTGAACGTGTACAATATCTTCTGAAACTATAACGGTTGCCTGGTGTCCTGCTCTTGGGAGTACACCTTTGCTGTGCTTTTCAAAACTGGAACGGTCACCTCTTAGTTTGCCTGAAGTTGTAATTTGTACACCCATTGCGCCTGCTTCCATGATTGTCTGCATTGTCCACATGACTGCACGTCTGAATGCTGTTCCTCTTGCAAGGTGTTGTGACATTCTGTTGCACATTACACTTGGTTCAAGTTCTGGTTTTGTAATTTCGATAACTGAAATCTGTGGATTCTTGAGTCCAAAGTCTGTTTCTAAAACTTTGGTAAGATCTCTTATGCCACTACCCTTTCTTCCAATTACGATTCCAGGTCTTGTGACATGTAATCCGACTCTGGTTCCGGTTGGAGTTTTTTGAATATCAACTTCTGAAAAACCTGCCTCCTTGATTGCCTCTCTTAGGTAATCTTTCAAGAGCATCAACTTGTAACTATCATTGATTACATTTTTCACTGATGACATGTTATAGCTCCTGAGCCACTAGCTCTACGTGTGTAAGAATATCCACTTTTGGTGATGCTCGTCCCATTGCACGTGGTGTGAATCGTTCGAGTTTTCTGCCCTTGTGAACTGTAGCATTGATGATTTTTAATCTATCAAGATCCATTCCGCGATATTCTGCATTTGATTCTAAATTATCTAATAATCTGAGAAATTCTGATGCTGCTTTTTCTGGATATCTTCCTGCCATAACACCAGTGTCTGACTTGTGACCAACTTCATTGTTGTATCTTTTGAATGGAACTGCTCGCTCTAATGTGGTTACAGACTGGAGATAACTTCTTGCAGACTCGATTGATTTTCCCTTGATTGCATGTGCGATTTCTCTTGCATGCTTGTGGGAGATTGTCTTTTCTCGTAGTGCTGCTCTGACGTGTCTTGTCTTGTCATAATTTTGGAAAGCGTAGCTAAAATGCATAGATATCACTTTAATGGTACATACAAGCTAGACCTGGATGCTCCTACACCAGGTGCACCGTGAATGACTCTCTTGTTTGTTCGTACAAATTCTCCGAGATAGTGTCCTACCATCTCTTGTCTGATTGTAACTGGCAAGAATTCTTTTCCTGAATAAACGTGAATTGTAAGTC
>JAJSDS010000115.1 GCA_028580875.1 Nitrosotalea sp. | reverse complement strand
AACTGTTTGGACCATAAGCCATTCCAGGCACTATGATCTATCGTGGTTTATTCTCAGTTTCCCGAGGTTATCCACGTCCACGAGTTAGGTTGACTACGTGTTACTGAGCCGTCCGCCTTGTATTGCTACAATGACTCGCATGGCTTAGTACCAATCCGATAGCAGTCAGGTCCGGCAGGATCAACCGGATTCGTTTTGTTCGTACATATTTCAGTACGCGTCGAAGTAAGACGTAATATTTATTGGAAATTGGTGGATTGCACACACTTTCTTCAAACTTCGGATAAGATCTTTTGATCAAACCCACATGTTGTATGCGTAACTGGAGGCCTGTGAATCACAAACTGGTACATTACCAAACATCATCACAAGCGCCGCCTTGCTGTTACGTATGCAAAAAGGGGATCAAATAGAAATAATATAAACCATGCACAAAACTTGCTTTTTTTACAATTTTTTTCCGATCACTAATATTAAACAGATTGGTAATTGTGTTGATTGTCTTCTGCCTTAGATACGTACAAAAAACATACAAAAAAGTCAGCCAAGATATTTGCAAGATCAAAAAACCTGCACATCAGCGGAGTATCACATAACATAAGATTTTTTGAGCCATACCCGTTTGTTACCAAGTCTGCAAGAGGTAAACATCTCATAGATGTAGATGGCAACAAGTATACAGATTACTGGATGGGTCACTGGAGCCTTATTCTAGGACACGCCGCACCAAAGATTGCAGATAAAGTCAGAAAACAAATCAACAGTTGCTGGATGCATGGAACAGTAAATGAGAACACAATTGAATTCTCAGAGGTCATACAAGGGGTAGTTCCAGTTGCAGAAAAGATTCGCTATGTCTCAACAGGTACTGAGGCTACAATGTATGCAACAAGAATTGCAAGAGCAAAAACTGGTAAAAAGATAATTGCAAAAATTGATGGCGGTTGGCACGGATACACAACTGATTTACTAAAGTCAGTCAATTATCCATTTGATCAACCAGAGAGTGCAGGACTTGCAGACGATTCCCACATAGTTTCAGTCCCGTACAATAACTTGGAAAAATCAATATCAATTTTAGAATCTGTAAAAAATGATCTTGCTGGAATTATAATAGAACCAGTTCTTGGAGGTGCAGGCTGTATTCCTGCAACAAAAGAATACTTGGTAGGAATTCAAGAGTTTGTTCATAGAAATAATGCACTTTTTATTTTAGATGAAATTGTTACAGGATTTCGCTTTAGGTTTGGATGTCTTTACAAAACCATGGGACTTGATCCAGACATTGTAACACTAGGAAAAATTGTCGGTGGAGGATTCCCAATTGGAGTAATTTGTGGAAAAGACGAAATCATGAGAATTACTGACACAAATTCAAACAAAAGACTTGACAGGTCATACATAGGAGGCGGAACATTTTCTGCAAACCCAATGACAATGACATCAGGAAAAGCAATGTTGAAATTTTTAAAGAAAAATTCAGGTCCAGTTTACAAAAAAATTGGAGAGTTGGGCCAAGAGGCAAGAAATGGACTTGCAAAAATATTTCAAGACAAAGTAACAGTCACTGGAATGGGTTCCCTTTTCATGCCACACTTCCTAGCAAACGGCGTGACACAGGTCACAAACGCAGAAGAGGCATCAAGATGTGATACAGAGACACTCAAGAGATATCACTTTGAGTTGATTGCAAAAGATGGAATATTTTTCCTGCCAGGAAAACTCGGTGCAACATCTTACGTGCATTCAGGATCAGACATAAAGAACCTACTTGAAGCTTCAAAGAAATTCGCGATTTCGTTAAAATAATTAGCCAAATCCGTTAACTAGCCAAATAACAAATTTTAGTCATGCTCAAGATAGCAATAGTTGCAGCAATCGTAATTTTGCTTGCTCCAATGGCATCATCATCTTTTGCCCAAGAATACAAGACCTTTCCAGGTGTTGGAAAGGATGCAGGAGATGGAACTACGACATTTGATGTACAATATTCATCAGTAAAAGACATTGTAAGTGCATCAGTTAGTGTAAAAGACAAATCAGTTGATTTTGTACTTGCAGGAAAGACTGATACAAACAGCACATTGATTCTAAAACTTCCAAAAGGACTGATCAATGGGTTCATCGGAGTTTTTGTAGACGGTCAGATAGTGACAAACTACACAACAACAGATGAGACAGGAGATACACTGGTATCAATACCAATCACTCCCCTTACTGAGAACATTTCCATCGTAGGAACAAGTGTAGTGCCAGAATTTGGACCAATAGCTGCCATAGTTTTAGCAATTGCCATCACATCCATAGTGGCAGTTACAAGACTCAGACCAATTCACCTGTAAAGACAAAAAGAGAATTGGAAAAATCTTTCTTATTTTATTAAATCAGGTAGAATAGCTCTGATCAGGATCAAAGCGCTTTTTATGGCTGTGTGATTCTACATCTTTTGCAAGAGAATCAAACTCCGAAGTATCTCCAAACTTGCGATAAGTTAATTTTTCAAGTGTCTTGATAATGCTCTTTGCAGATCTATATTGCGGAAGTTTGGGTTGATTTAGTTCTGCATACAGTCCAATTCCTTGTATGCCATTCATTTTTGCAAATCCAAGTATCAATCCATTGAATCCCGTAATAATAGAGGCCTCAGGAGTTGTCAAGATTCCAAGTTTTCTTACTTGTTCAGTAAGTTCTTTTGATGTTGTAGTAACAAATGTCTTTGGCTCTCCTTCGATTGGATTTTTTGTATGAAACCCACCAAGTGTATAGATGAATCTTGTAGAATGTTTTTTTGCAACATCGATGACATCTTGGCACAATACATTTAGTTCTTCAGTGGAAGATGGTTGGCCAGAACCCCCTCCGAATATGATTATGTCTTTTGCATATCGATAGTCCCATTTTTCTTCTGGGATGTCAATGTAACCGCCATTATCAATAACATACGCAGGATACGATGGTTCCACTTCTCGAAATACCGTAGTGTTAAGACTTGAGTTGATAAAATCAATGACAATACTTCCAACATCTCCCATGTCTTGCATGGCTGCAACCAACAGAGGCTTGGATACATCAGGATCGCTCTTTTGGATAAAATCCACACTAGTTATTTGACCTTTTATGATTAATACCTTCTCTGATCTTCATAAGACATGAAAATTTCACTCTACGTTCATGAAATGCACATGGCGAGCTATTATTTAGTAGGAATATAGCAATTCTCCAATGGAAGACAGGGATTCAGACCCATTTAGTACATACCAAGAAAACAAAATTCTCCTAAATTCAATTTTCATGAAGGAGAAAATGTCCAAGTATTCAAAACAGCTAATCGACCAATATTTCAAATCATTGCTCAGAGCGCACAAAAGAGTTGAGATGACAAGAGACCTGATGGAGGTAGGCATGATTCAGGATATAGTATCAGACTATTTGATGGACATGCAGTGGCATGTAAAGCACGATTCAGCACATTCAGATTTTGATCCACAGTATAGATTTGATCTGGTTGCAAGAAAAGAAAAAAGAACAATAGTTGTTTTAGTTCAACCAGAAATTACCAGGCAATCAGTATTAGAGATTCAGAGAGAAGTATTTGGAGTCAAAAAAGAGATTCCAAGTACAAGAGTTCTCCTGGCTACAGACATCCTTGAATTGCCATCCATTTTACAAAAAGGCGCACTTTCAGATTTTCTCATAGACATGGCAAAAAAGTACAAGCTTGGAATACTCCTAGTTGACAAGAACTTGGACTATCAAGAAACATGGCTTGTTCCATCAGAATTTCTGTATGCCTAGATAGTCAAGGCACCAAAAGAACATCCATTCATGCAAATTTCATGGCACAATAGTTGGGTTATTATTGAATGACAGCTGGATAGGTGTGTTATTCATGGTAACACAGAGTTCAACAGCATTGGAAGCAAGATGTGCCAGATGTGGAAAAGCCAAGATGCTAACAGATGGTACAACTGGCGAACGATTTTGTGGAGGATGCGGATTTGTAGTAAATGAGATTGTAAACGACTTGGGTCCTGAGAGACAATCGTTTTCAAAGGAACAGTTCGAGGACAGGGCAAGAACAGGTATACCAACATCTCTTGCAATGCATGACATGGGGCTTGCAACAGTAATTGGACAGGCAAATAAGGATTCAACTGGAAAACCCCTTTCAGCATCAATGAAAAATACAATCACCCGTCTTAGAACATGGGACAATAGAAGTCAGGTTCATGAAGCAACTGAAAGAAATTGTAGACAGGCATTCAGTGAGCTTAGCAGATTAAAGGACAAACTTGCATTATCAGATGCTGTAGTTGAAAAGACTGCATACATTTACAGAAAAGCATTAGAAAAGGGACTTGCAAAGGGCAGGTCAATTCCAGGATTAATTGCAGCTGCATTATATTTATCATGTAGAGAGACTGGCACACCAAGAACACTAAACGAAGTTGCAAGAAGAATCAATGTCAAAAAGAAAGATGTTTCAAGATGCTACAGGTTACTATTACAAGAACTTGACATGACAATGCCAGTACTAGATCCAATAAAATGCATGTCAAGGATTGCAAGTGAATCAGGCCTTAGCGAAAAAGTAAAGCGTGAAGCGCTCAAGATTTTAGAAAAAGCAAATGAGCAAGAGATCTCGGCAGGAAAAGATCCAATGGGCCTTGCAGCAGCTGCACTATATCTTTCATGTGTGATTCATGGAGATAGTACGACACAGAAAGTTATCGCAATAGCAGCAGGAGTTACTGAAGTAACCATACGAAACAGGTACAAGGGATTACGAGAGCTCTTGGACATCAAGGTTCCCGACAAGAAAACAAAACCAGACTTATCTTGAGATAACGTTTTAGATAATTACAGAAAATTTAGAAGATTATCTAAAGTGAGATATTGCTACTTTTTGTCCAATCTTTAGTTCTTTTTGGATCTTGACTTTCTTTACTGCTTCCTCAAAGTCTCGCATCTTTACTTTTGCCAACTCCACCTGTTTTTCTGCCTCTTTTGGATCAGGATACTTGTCAACAAAGTGATGCAGTACAATAGAAGCTGCAGTATTTGCAATTGCTGCAACATCTGCACCACTCATACCGTCAGTCATTTCTGCAATCTTTGCAAGATCAACAAAGTCTGGGTTCAATCCATTTGGTGTGCCCATCTCTTTTTCAATTGGAATATTTTTGGAACTAATCTCCAATATCTTCAGTCTTCCTTCCTTGTCTGGAATTGGAACCACAATGATTTTGTCAAATCTACCAGGTCTTAGCAGTGCAGAATCAATCATGTCTGCCCTGTTTGTTGCAGCAATTACCACTACACCATTGAGTGATGTTATACCATCCATTTCTGTTAGCAATTGGCTGACAACTTTTTCAGTGGTTGCGCTCTCTCCCATTCCCCTAACAGGAGCAATAGAATCA
>JAJSDS010000114.1 GCA_028580875.1 Nitrosotalea sp. | reverse complement strand
CCTTTCTTTAGATGTGTAACCGAAACAAGATGACCGTTTGGACGTACAAAACGGATAGTCTCGGCATTTTGCGCAATTATTCCTCCTATTTCATCTCCGATCTGTGCTTTTATCATCAACATGGGTCTACTTTCTATTTTTGAGCGACCTACTGTAGCTCGTCTTGCCTTTCCATGTGAATTGATTACAAGAACTTCTGAACCAGTCTCTAATTCTGATAAATAATTTGTGGTTCCATCTGGAGATAAGGTGTAGCAATGTACTGCACCGGCATTTACCCTAAAAGGTCTTGGAGATGTAAATGATGAGCCGACTGATTCATTATGCACCAAGAAAAGAAAATTAGATCTGCTTCCAATCAACATTCCTTCTCCTCGTCCTAATATTGATGCCGTATCAACACAAACACGTTCGCCATTTCCAACTTCTTTTATCTCTAAAATTTTGGCAGGTCTGAGATCAAAATTCTTAGTTCCTAGATACACCAAAGTCTCTTTTACCTCGTTTACTGAATTAGTTGAAAATATGACTCCATCTACCCCTATCTCTAATATTGAAAACATCTTACGCACTTCATCTGGGGTATTTGCTACTGCGTATATCTCAGTGTGAACTTTGTGTAGCTTTGCTATTATGTTCTCAAGTGGAATTATCTTCCAATCTTTTACTTCTATGATTACAAAATCTAATCCTGCTTTTGCAAATTGGAGTATTTTTTCAATATCTGCGTTTGACAAGACCTTGAATCTCATTCCTATCTTTTTGCCTTTGATCTTGGTTACCTTGTCCACTATGACATAATTTGCATTTGTGGCTGTGTGAATTGTAGACATTTTTGTCTTTATTCCTTTGAGATCTGCAGGATCTAGACTCACAGTCTTGATTCCTTCTTTTTCTATCTCAGACAAGAATTTGCCAAGCTGACCCCTTGAAACCTTTGGGGCAATAATTAATTCTCTATTTTTGCTCAAGATACTTCGCTGCTTCCTTTGCGGTTTCTTTTCTAAATATTATTGCAGAAAGAGCATGAGTCATCTTGCCTGGGTCCCTGTGTTCAAAAATATTTCTTCCATAGGTGACTCCCTTGGCACCTGCCTCCATGGCCTCTTCAGTCATTTGTAGTACGTCCTTGTCAGTCTTTGATTTTGGACCGCCTGCTATGACTACAGGTACCGGAGTACTCTTGATTATTTTTTTAAATGAATCGACATCTCCGGTGTAAAGTGTTTTCACAATGTCTGCACCACATTCTGCTCCTATTCTTGCAACATGTCCTACTATCTCAGGATCATGTGGGTTTTTGATATTCTCACCTCTTGGGTACATCATTGCCAAAAGAGGCATGCTCCACTTGTGACAATCGTCTGCAATTCTACCCAATTGTTCTATCATTTCCGGCTCTTCTTTTCCACCTATGTTGATGTGAAGTGAAACTCCATCTGCACCCAATCGTAATGCTTCTTCGACTGAGCCTGTCAACATCTTTCTATTTGGAGATACGGATAGGGATGTACTGCCTGAAAAATGTACAATTAATCCCATCTTGGTCGGTTTTGGTAAGTTCTTTAGAATTCCTTTGTTGATTATGACTGATGTAAGACCGAAATGCTGACAATTGTAAATTAATGCATATGGATCCTCGATTCCTTTTAGTGGACCACTTGATATTCCATGGTCCATGGGAATGCATAGCATCTTACCATTGCGCATAATGCGATTCATTCGAATCTGGTGCCCTGTTACCATTGGTGTTAATCGATGCTGTGCCCTACTTAAAAATAGCGGGGGTATAGACATCGTTTTTTCATTTGACTAGCTATGAAAAATTATAATTAAAACAAGACGAGTCCAAAGATTTTTTAAAATTAATTTTTAATATTTCTAAAAAACTTGTCATGAGTAATATGATGTAGAGATGAGGTTGTTTTGTTCTCAAACGATTAAATACGCTAAAGGGAAAACACAGTCAATTGAGCCAACTGACTGCACAACTTCATCATTCTGAAATTGGTGATATCTTAGAGAATTCACTTGCAGGTACAAGACCTGATATTGAAGAATGTAAAAGATTGTTGGACTCGGATGATGTACATCTTATGGGGCTTGTTGCTGGATATCTTACACGAAAGAAGTTTGGACGACGCTCTTCCTTTGTAAATAACATGATTCTAAATTATACAAATGTGTGTATCACTGATTGTAAGTTTTGTGCATTTTATAGACCTCCAGGTCATGACGAGTCTTACACTGTTTCACTTGACAAGATAGAGTCAAGGGTAAAAGCAGCTTGGGAAATGTTTGGCATAACTCAAGTAATGTTTCAGGGAGGACACAATCCTTCTCTTAAGATTGAATATTTTGAAGATGCTTTCAGACTGATAAGAAAGAAATTTCCAAAGGTTGGAATCCATGGTTTATCAGCTTCTGAAATTGACATGATCTCAAAAGTTGAGCATACTAATACAAAAGAAGTCTTGTCAAGGCTCAAGGAATCTGGAATGCAGTCAATTCCTGGTGCAGGTGCAGAAATTCTAGTAGATGAGGTAAAACAAATTATCAGTCCAAAAAAGATTTCAAGCAATACATGGCTTAGGATAATGGAAGAAGCTCACGGTCTTGGAATTCCAGCGTCTGCTACAATGATGTATGGTCATGTGGAAACTAGGGATGATATTGCAGAGCATTTTATCAAGATTGCAAGACTGCAAGAAAAAACAAATGGTTTCATGGCGTTTATTCCGTGGAGTTTTGAGCCAAATAATACGTTGATGCAAAAACAAGAGACTGTGAAATATCCTGCGGGTGGAACACAACTCTTGAAGATGATTGCAATATCAAGAATAATGTATGACAACTTGATTCCACACATTCAATCTTCTTGGCTTACAAATGGAGTTGCCATGGCACAGATGGCCTTGCAATATGGTGCTGATGATTTTGGCGGTACCCTTCTTGGAGAAGAAGTGGTTTCCTGTACTGGAGCCCGCTCAACTGAGCTTACTGGTGAGAGAATAATCCAAGCAGTAAAACAAATTGGTTATGAAGTGGAAGAGAGAGATAACTTCTATAATGTTGTAAGAACCTGCTAGATGCCGTAACTAGACCATTTAGAATCTACTATCTTCTTTGTGGTATCATCTGATTTTACAAGTTCCTGAATTTCTCTTTGATGACCCTCTTCCTTTGTTTTTTGTGTTGCATCTATTCCAAGCTTGGAACCTAAATTAACAAATGGAGAAGCAGGGTCTAGAGTATCAGTTGGAGTGTTGTTGATTATTACGGTATCTCTTGCAGCATCTGATCTTGTGGTGATTGCCCAAATTACATCATTCAAATCATGAACATTGACGTCTTCATCTACAACTACAAAGAACTTGGTCAATGCAAGCTGTCCCATTCCCCATAAGCCCATCATTACTTTCTTGGCCTGTCCAGGATATCGCTTTTTGATTGAAATTATTGCCATGCCTTGAAACCATCCTGAGGCTGGCATTGCAAAATCCACAACCTCTGGATGAAACATTCTAATGAGTGGTAAAAATGAGCGCTCTATTACTTTGCCGATGTATGCATCTTCTAAAATTGGCTTTCCTACTATTGTCGTAAGGTAAATTGGTTTTTGTCTTCGCATGATTCCAGTCAGTGTGAATACTGGGTATGGTTCAGGTGGTGTATAGTATCCTGTGTGATCTCCAAATGGTCCCTCCATTCTAACATCTGATGGGTCTACATATCCCTCCAGTACAATCTCTGCATTGGCTGGAACCTCTAAGTCTATGGTTTTACATTTTACAGTCTTGATTCCAGTTTTTCTTGTAATCCCTGCAAATACGTACTTGTCAAGACCCTCGGGTACTGGAGCCACTGCAGAAAATACTGTTGCAGGATCTGACCCAATTATTACAGCTGCTTCTATTTTGTTACCTGTATCTTTTTTTATGTCGTAATGGTGTGCACCACGTTTGTGTTTTTGCCAATGCATGAATGCATGTGTATCATCTATGATTTGCATCCTGTATACGCCAAGATTTCTCACGCCGGTCTCTGGATGTTTTGTTGCAATCAATCCAAACGTGATAAACTTACCAGCATCCTTTGGCCAGGTTTTGAGAATTGGAATTTTGTCAAATGATGGAGAATCTTCTATTACCTCTGTAACAGGACCGCTTTTTTGCAACTTGGGTGCAATGTCTGCCATCTTTGAGAGTTCTGGAAGTTTTCGTAGTTTGTCAAAAATTCCAGTTGGCATCTCCATCCTTGTCATGTCGACAATCCTCTGACCAATTTCAGTAAAGTCCTGCATCTCAAGTCCAATTTCAAGTCGCTTGAGTGAACCAAACGCGTTGGCAAGTATTGGCATATCATAATTTTTTACATTTTCAAAAAGTATTGCAGGTCCGTTGGAATACATCACCCTGCTGAGAATTTCTGAAATCTCTAAATTTGTGTCTACTAGAGTTTTTACTCTTCTAAGCTCCCCGGCGTTTTCTAATTTTTCAACAAGCTCTGTTATGTCTTCTATAGGCACATATTTACTGAATTTGTATATTGTATAAGCTTAACTAGATTTTTACCTGATGATTTTCAAAAAATATCTGACAAGAGGACTTTAATTATCCTGTGAGGGAAATGCCATCAGGTTGGCTGAACAAAAATGCCCTGTATGTGACGGTCAAGGAAAAATAGTTCTTCTTGATACTCAGTGTTCTTTTTGTAATGGAACCGGTGAATACTCCAAGACAGCAGACAGCTACATGAAATCACACATATGTCAATGCATATTCCTTGACAGAATTACATGTCCACTTTGTGGAAAAAGATGTCATCATGATACGCCTAACAAACCAAAGGTCTTGATTAGCCCGATTTAGAAAATTGGTGGAAGCTCGTTCTTCTTGTCATGTCCGCCAGAACCAAATCTACAGTAGAAGCATTGGTCGGACTGCATGTACTTGAGTTGTTCAATTTTGATTGCTCCTATCTTAAGTGCGATTTTTGTTAAGACACGATATTTTAGAGGCATTGATGGGATGACTTCTTTGAGATATACATTGTAATGATCCGGGCAAAACTTGAGTGTGATGTTGCTTGATTCCTTTGAAGTCTGGCTTACTGTCTTTGCAACCCCGATCTGTTCACGTATGTACTCATGTTTTGGACATGGACAGTTTCTTCCTCCTGGGTGTTTGTATGCAGGTGTATTTTTCCAATCAAAGCCGGGGTATTCCCTTTCAAAGTCGTCCAATGCCTAAAAGAGGGGCTTGCTTCTTATAAAACTTCTACGAATCTGGCCAAATCTAGGCCTGATCAAAATGTAAATAAACTGCTATATCTCACAACTACTACATGTCTAAAGAATCACCGCCAAAAAAAACACGTTCTACTAAAAAAGTTGCAGAAGGATCTACTAATACTGCCGAACTAGAG
>JAJSDS010000113.1 GCA_028580875.1 Nitrosotalea sp. | reverse complement strand
GTCCAAGGAGAGGGACAAAACTATGACTTTATCCTAAGGATCGTAACAAACGAGACTGGCCACTTTGAAGAGATGGTGGAAAAAATAAGGTCTCTTGGTTGGGTTCACTCTGTTGACAGCAAGCCAATTCATGTGCTAGAAGGAGTGGGAATATCAAAGAACAACCTGACCAAGGTCCACATGAATTACTTTTATGAACCAATCAAGCTTCCTGACTTTGAGTCATATTTGAAAACGATACGACAGGTGTATCGCACATATGACACCTACATAAAAGATGAGGGTTCGTCAAAACAAAAGGTAGTAAAAAAGAAAAGCAGTGAAGATGCATACGATGGCAAGTCTGACAAGTAAGTCTTGTCACGTAATACACTAGGTATCATTGCAAATTGTTCTGTCTGTGACCATGAGTTGCAGTTTAGAAAAATAAAATCTGGCAAGGAAAATGTGGTGTGTACCAATTGCTCTGCAGGATATGTGTTCAAAAACGGATACCTGAATCTGCTTGCACCAAACATGAGAGATGAGATATGCTCCAAGGGTCTGCGTGCAAAGACAATCAAAGAAAAACTTCATGTGGGAAGATTGTCAAAAAATGACCATGATATAATCCGAGGAATAATTGCAAGCAAGTACATGGCAAGGCAGTACTTTAGAAATGTAGTACACCCTACAGAGGCTGCGTGGTCTGCAAGGTCTTATGAAAGGTTTGAAGAAATATTTATCACAAATTATCTCGGTGATCTCCTCAAAAAAAAGCAGGTGACTTTTGTTGATGCAGGATCTGGACCTGGAAGGTACCTGATACTGCTGGGCTCAAAGATTAGTAATGATTCATGCAAGGATCTCAAAAAAAACCCTGAAACAGGCAGGCTGTACCAGTATGATGTAAACTATGAAAAAAATCTCAAGTATGTAATAGGGATTGACTATTCAGAAGAAATGATATCGCACTCTACAAAGATTTTAAAAAAATATGGGCTTGGACCATACCTTAACAAGAGAATATTTCCAGTTACAGGCATTGCACAAAACTTTAACCTCAATAAAAAAATGCTTGATGGGACCCACAAGGTTATTGTATGTACGTTTCAGACGCTTGGCAATCAGGAAAATGCTGAACTACAGGTTCAGATGCTAAAGTCAATGAAAAAACTTGCATCTCCGCATGGTACTATAATTGTCTCTGTCTTTAACAAGAAACTCTTCAAAGATTTTGGATTAAAAAAATTCTATGGAAGAGAAGTCAAAAGAACGGTTGGAGAAATTGTTGGCTCAAAGCAAGACGTACAAGATGCAATACTTCGAACATCAAAGGGAGTCTACTCCAAATGGTTCTCAAAGGATGATCTGGAAGACTTGTTTTGCCGCGCCAAGATTTCTAGATATAAAATCATGGACTCAAAATCATTGCAGCCAATTGGAGGATATGGAGAATATCTCAAGGCAGAAGAGCAGCGCAAGGATGTATTTCCAAGGGCCATAGTGGGAATGGCCCGGATATAGTTGTTCCAGTACTAATCGCTTTTATCTGGGAGAATTTTTTTGATCATCTGTTGTCAGAAGATCTAATCGGTGCAATCCAGCAAATTATTCTGCTTGGAAAAGGAGACCAGGGGAGGATGGAATATCTTTTAGATCAATTACAGAAAGGAAGGCCATTACCAGATTCTGATCAAAGATACTTGAAAATTATGATACCGTTATACCTTGGACCCAAAGATCCTGAGTCTTACCAGAAAAATGCAGAACTTGCAATGGAAAAATTACATGATGAAATAAGACAGCTTGACGATAAAGTCCAGAAACTGCAAAGAAAAGGGTTTGAAAAATATGTTGGGCGAAAAGCCGTCTTGTTTTTTGTTACTGTATTTGTAGGTTGGAATGCATTGGCAACATACATTCAACCAGCCTTGTCTGACTTTGTCCCAAGTAATGTTTTACAGTATGTATTTCCGCTAAACCTGGCTGCAATCTATGTCAACTATGGTGGAGCAGTATGGCTTGCGTTTATTGTACTGATGTCATCATGGCCGTTTATTGGGGCAATACATCTTGCCAAGTTTATCGCATCCAGAAAGGCTAAGTAAGAAATTATGCTCTATAGCGCTACGCGGTAATAGTCCCAGCGCTCTGGGTCAAACTGCTTGACAAATTCTATGCTTTCATTTCTCTCAATTCTACTTGCAATGACATCTCGCAATGCAAAACTTGTAAGGTACTTGTACCCCTTTGCCTGGACCTGCATGTTAAACAACAGCCTCATCTCTCTTCCACCACGTTGTCCCCAGTATCCCATTCGTATTGCAAGGGGTTCCATGAATGCGGTATTTTTGAGACCATAATTTACGTCGTTAATTTCTGGCCGCAGCTTGTATGCCTCAAGTGGTCCGCCTTTGGTAAAACCAATCACAGGACCATTGTCACTTCCAAGTCGTAATGTGTTCAGTATTGTATCTTTTGCCATGACAGAATCCACAAAGTCATCTTTTTTGAACTGCAACGGTTTTGGCAATTGTTTGTGAATCTCTGAAAGTGTTTCAATAAATGAAGCATCTTGTCTATTTGTCATCGGTTCTATTACTGCAAAAAACTTGGTATTGTCATAAACTAGGGAACCTTCGATCTGAATCTCTTGCTCGCGCAGTTTCATAAATGACAATACATTGTCTGTGAAATGTTTTCTCATGTCTTTTGGTAATGCCTGCAGTACGCTCTGGTACATCTCTGCATCATTATTTAGCAAATCCTCAAAGTATGCAACTGATCTTCTGACGATGTAATATGGATGCCATGCAAGTGCGTGTGCATTTTTCTGTGCCATTTCTAGTGCCTTTGCAAAGTCACCAAGTGTATACCCTGCAATCCTGTCTGAAACTGAAAGGAACCATCCCATCTTTTTGAAATGCTCTCTTTTTTCCTTGTCGTCTTTAACTATGCTTGATGAATCAAGACAATCCTCGATTTTTTTCTCTGTCTTTTCTTTTAGCTCGCCACTCCATGGATATGTGGTTCTGTGGATGAGTGCTGCAATCAAATTTTTATCAATATTTGCATCATGTAAAAGTGAGTCTAGTTTTTCATCTGTCATGACGAATTTCACGGCATCTTCCTCATGTGGCTTGTCTACTTTTTTCTGTGGGTCATAATCATGAAAGAGTGCCGCAACAAAGAGATACGGGAAATCTTCTTGCTTGAGCATGCCCTGGGTTCTCTCCCATTGGGCTGCAAGCAGAGTAACATAGGTCACCTCAAGTTCGTGAATGATATTGTGGTAACCATAATAATCAATACCTAGTCCCTTTGATTCAAACAGGTTTACAGTATAATCTAGGATCTTGGTGTAGCACTCTCTTTTGAAACCGTTATCTACCATGATTTTTTGGATTTCTTCACGTAAGGCTACTGGATCCTGGTTCTGTAGCAACATGATGGTAATTGGACCTGATGGTTTTAAGTTCTCGCTCTTGGGACAATCATGTTTTCAAAGAGGTTCTCCTCTTTTGGTAAATTATGACCAAGACAAGAGCTGCGATGATTCCTATGGACATGATTGAAACGTTGGTGTAGTCTGCAGACCAGTTAGCCACTAGCACCTTTGGCGAGTCTGCCAATGTTTCGGCAGACATTTGGTTTTTGTTTCCAATTGTAGATCCCTGCCACCCAGAAAATACGTGGTTTACAATAATGTCATTTCCTGGAATGACTGAAACATCCACTATGGTTCCAGAATTGTACCATCCAGTACCAAGTGCCCGTCCAAAACTGGAAATGACATTTACATAATACTGGGTCTTGTATTCTAACTTGACGTTGTGCATACTTGACATATGTATTGGACCGGATTTGAAGGTGCCAGATTCTTGTCTTGGTATGTCGTTTATGTACGAGTCATCAAGTGACCATCCGTCAAGTTGTAGTCTTGTATATTGCTTATCTGATGGTATGACATTTGGTACAATAACCTGCACATCTGTGTTTTCATCAAACCAATCATCGTTTGTTGGAGAGGGCGGGAAAAATGTTGCATTATCTGTACCGTGTATTACAATCTCAAACTGTGGCTTTGCAATAAAGACAACTACATGATTAGAGTCTGTTGACACATCTAGTGTAAAATTTCCATCTGATGATCTGTTGATTGGAATGATTGGACCGTTGTCAATAAAATATGCCTGCAAGTTGTATCTTGATGAAGAATCATCTGACCATGAATGTCTTTGAGATATGGTGTATCCATGGTTGCCTGCTGCACTGATAGCATATCCCATTGCGGTATCATTTGCATATCTTACTGTGATGGTTGTATGCTGACTGCCAGTGTCTGCTGTGGCATTATCAATTGATATGACCAAAGATGAGAGCAGCAAAATCAAAAAGAGAAATGTGTTATGTCTTGTCAAAAGCAAACTTGTCTGGTATTTGTTCCAGAATGCCTCTATTTTCAATTTTCTAGAGTACTAATTGCTAGCAAAGGTCAAATAATACATTGTAAAACAGATTCCATGCGTTGGTCTTCCTATGTCATCATGGCCTCTATTGCGCTTTCAATTGGAATAGCACCAGCTTTTGCGCAGACATCCACATATACAGTAAAGGATGCACAGAGCGGCCAGTCGTTCCAGGTAGGCTATGGCATCACTGGTGCAACAATTAATGACATTTCAATCAGCCCGCAGGATACGTCATTGATTGTATCGTTGACATCTACTGCTGACGGAAATCTTACTATGACACTGCCAAGATCACTTATTGATGCAAAGGACGGTGCAAATGATGACCAGTTCTTTGTGCTAGTTGATGGGGCAGACACAGACTTTGCAGAAAGCAAGACTAGCACTGACCGAACAATAACCGTTGCAATTCCTCAGGATACTTCACAGGTCGAAGTCATTGGTACCCAGGTGGTTCCAGAGTTTGGAGCATTGGCTTCAATTGTTCTAGTGGTTGCTCTGGTGTCTATAATTGCAGTTACTGCAAAAACTAGGCTACGATTCAACTAAAAATTTCTTTATTCTAACTAAATCCTGCACCAAACTGGTCTCCGTGTTGGAGAGGATCTGCAGAATCTGCGCCTTTGAGCTTGAGATACAAGAACGCCTCGTTTACAATTTGCATGGCAGACTCGTCTTGCAAGTGAAATTGTTTTTTTGCCAAGTCTTGGTATTTTTTTAGTCTTGATTCATCTTGCTCATCCAAGGATATCTTGTCTTCAAGTATTGCCGATGCAATTTTTTCAATCTGGGAATTGTACTGGGTATCGTTCATGAATTAATTAGCCATGTCTTGCTATTAAGTGATTGTCATTTTTTTAAAATCAAAGTATTTTACAAATCATGATTTTTCTGAATCTACTTCTTCCTCAAACTCGTCGTCTAGAAATTCTCCTGACTCATCGCCATTTTCAGAGGGTTCGTCTAAAAATTCTTCACTTTCTTTTT
>JAJSDS010000112.1 GCA_028580875.1 Nitrosotalea sp. | reverse complement strand
GTATTCACTGCGGGATGCAATCAACCTCAGAATAGCAATATCTGAGATACACCGAGTCCTAAAAAAAGGTGGAAGATTTGTCATAGTGGATCTGGGAAAACCCGACAATCCCATAATTAGGGCAGGAGTCTCATTTTATCTTCGAGCAATACTTCCAATACTTGCAGTTATTGGAGGTGGAAGGCTGGGTCTCAAATTTGCTACACTCTATGATACGTACAAACTATGGCCTCAGAACAAGAAACTAGAATCGCTCTTGCTTGAAAAGTTCTCAAGAGTGGAATTTGAAAAAGGCATGCTTGGGGGCGCAATCATGATTGCAGCATACAAGTAAGATGAATAAAGTAATTCTTGTCTATGTAATCGCATTAATTGTTGGGTTTTCTTATGGTATGCATAATCCAATAGTTCCGCTATTCTCAAAAGATCTTGGCGCATCGTACTCTGATCTTGGAATAATTGGATTTTCAAATTTTATTCCGTACATGTTCATTCCGCTTTTTGTTGGACTTTTACTTGATAGATTCAACAAAGGACTCCTTCTTTCTCTTGGATTGGCTCTTGATACAATATCCATTTACTTGTTATCTGTTGCAGACTCTGTAACTCAAGTTATAATATTTCGAACTCTTGTTGGAGTGGCACACTCTTTTTTCTGGCCTCCATGTGAATCTATTATCTCACAATCTACCAGTCCACAAAATCGTGTAAAAGCAATATCTAGGTTTATGGCCTTTTTTGTAGTAGGTCTTATGATTGGACCCCTTGTTGGTTCGTTTTTGTTTGAACACTTTGATGCCACTTACAAAATGATCTTCCAGATTGCAGCGTTTGCAATTGCAACCTCGTTAGTTTCGTCACTTGCACTATCAAAGAATGGAAAGACAAATCAATGTGGAATAATGTCGATTGCATCTGCAAAACATTTGATAAAGTTTCCGATGGTTATTGCAATTCTTTTATTCTGTAGTGTAAGCTTTGGTGTATTTTTAGCAATACTTCCTGCATATATGAGTGAAAGATCAATTTCAGAATCAAACATCGAGCTTTTGTTTTTTGTGTTTGGGGTATCTCGTCTTGTCTCTCTGTTGACCTCTAACTTTTTGCTGAAAAAATTTCTTACTAGTATATTGCTTGTAATTGTATCAATATCTGTTGGAATGTTGATGCTGTTCTACTCTCATTCTGTCTTGGAATTTAGTGTAGCCGTATTAGTACTTGGATTTGGATTTAGTGTATACTTTCCATTAACATTTGAGATCATAATGAGGAAAGCAAAAGGGAATGTAGGTGCCCTGATTGGAGCATATGAGGCAACTTTTGGACTGGGATGGGCGTTTGGACCTCTAATCATAGGTGTAATTGCAAATTCATTTGGAAGCTCAATTCCATATCTTGTCTTGTTTGTCTCAGGACTGTTTGTACTTGGATTTGTATTCCTCAAGAAAAAAGAAGCTATTCTAGTCTAAAGCTTTAATTTTAGAAACCAAGCCAAATTACTCGATGTTTGACTTTGCACTTAACATTATTGGAAATGACTGGATAATGATTGTCCTGGTTGCATTGGTGCTATTGCTTGGAACAAAGAGATTGCCTGATGCAACAAAAAAACTTGCTCGGGTCATGGCACAATATGATAAAACAAAAAACATGGTTCAGGAAGAAATCCAGAAAGCCAAAGGGGAATTTAACATAAATATTTCAGGACCTGTCATGTCTGAGAGACAAAAACTTGAGACACTTGCCAAGTCTTTGGGAGTTAATGTTGAAGGAAAGACTGATGATGATCTACGTAATTTAGTAGATACCAAGCTAGGTGGATCTGCAAAGACCGATCAAGATACTAAAAAATAATCCGTAAACCTCAACAAATTTAAATACAATATCCAGTGAGACATATCGGTTAAGATTGACTAAAATCGATCCTTGGCAGAATGCTCTCAAGCAACTTGCAGATGCTGCAAAAATTTTGAAACTTGATGCTGGTATTCACGAAATGCTTGCAAACCCAAAAAAAATTCTAACAGTTTCACTGCCTGTCAAAATGGATGATGGTAGAATCAAAGTATTCACAGGATACAGATCACAACATAATGACTTTAGAGGTCCACACAAAGGTGGAATACGATATCACCCTGATGTTACAATTGAAGAAGTAAAGGCACTTTCAATGTGGATGACTTGGAAGTGTGCTATTGTTGATGTTCCATTTGGTGGAGGTAAAGGAGGAATCATCTGTGATCCAAAAAGACTCTCTGCTGGAGAAAAAGAGAGGATGACACGAAGATATGCATATGCAATATCTGAAATCATTGGACCAGGTAAAGACATTCCAGCTCCTGACGTATACACAACTGGAAAAGAAATGGCACAGATAATGGATGTTTATAGTGTAATGCATGGACAATCAGAACCGGCAGTTATTACAGGAAAACCAATTCCTTCTGGAGGTTCTCTTGCAAGAGATGTAGCTACCGGTCTTGGTGTCGCTTATTGTGTAAGAGAAGGCGCAAAGAAGATTGGACTAAGTCTCAAAGGTGCAAAAGTTGTCATCCAAGGTTATGGTAATGCAGGAACTCATGCTGCAGAATATATTGAAAAAATGGGTGCAAAAATTATTGGAGTTAGTGATTCTAAAGGTTCTATAGTAAATACAAAAGGGCTTGACTCAAAGAAGGTTCTTGAATACAAGAACAAACATGGAAGCGTAGTTGGATATCCTGGAAGCAAAAAAGTATCAACAGAAGAACTTCTTACTACTCCATGTGATGTATTGGTGCCTGCCGCACTTGAGAATCAAATTACTCCACAAATTGCAAGAAACATAAAATGTAAAATAATCGCAGAAGCTGCAAACGGTCCTACCACCCCTGAAGCAGATGATATCTTATTCTCGAAAAAAATTATGGTCATTCCAGATATTTTAGCAAATTCTGGTGGTGTATGTATATCATATCTAGAATGGGTGCAAAACCTGCAAAGATATTATTGGACATTTGATGAGGTTGCAGGTAAAATGGAGCACCATATCGTACGTGGATTCAATGACACATATGCTCTATCAAAAAAACACAATGTAGACATGAGAAAGGCAAGCATGGTTCTTGCAGTTGGTAGGGTGTTGGATGCATTTGAGGCACGCGGCCTCTGGCCATAGAAATACCTAATACTTGATATTGTGATAATGTCATATGAGCAAGGCTTTTGTAGCAATACACTGTGAAACTGGAAAAGAAAATCCAATAATTAGAAAACTTATGGAGACCAAAGGTATATCTGAAGTTACTGGAACCTTGGGGCTTTATGATATCATAATAAAAGTCGAGGCATCAGACTCTATGACTCTTGAGAAAATTATAACAAAGGAAGTAAGAAGGATTCCGCATGTCTTGACTACGATGACTTTGATGGTCATCTGAATATTTGAATAAAATCTCAGTTTACACTAGTTTCTAACAAATAAAAATTAAAGAAATTTCAGATTTAGGATGTGCTAAATGAACTTCCACAAGAGCAAGACTTGGTTACATTTGGATTGTTGATCTTAAATCCCGCACCCATTAGGCTCTCGATGTAGTCAATATTTGCACCCTTGAGATAGTCGACACTGTAACTGTCAATTACCATCTTTACACCATTTTCTTCGATTACAAGATCGTCTTCTTCAGATGTCTTTTCAAATCCCATTCCATAGGATAATCCTGAACATCCTCCACCTTGTACGTAGACTCTCAGAAATTGTGGCTTTTCGGCTTCTTCTGCCATGAAAGCTATTACTTTTTCTGCAGCTTTTGGTGTAATTGTGACCAATTTTGTGGTCTGTGTATTACTCATGAACCTAATTCGTCCTTTAAATTATAATAATCTTTTCATACCTGACATACTAGGAATCAAAGATTAGGTGCAGCTTACTTTTTTGATTTGTTTACAAAAGCAGTCATTCGTTCTGCTCTGTCTGGGTGTGTAAAGCACAAACCCCATGTGTAAAGTTCTAGTGCAAGGCCTGTGTCAATGTCTGAATTTCTGCCCTTGTTTATTGCGATCTTTGACATTCTTACTGCCATTGCTGAATTTTGAGCAATCATTTTTGCAATGTTCATAGTCTCTTCCATCAATTTTGCAAGTTCTACCACTTTGTTTACAAGGCCCATTTCTTTTGCTTCATCTGATTTTACCATTCTTCCAGTGAAGATCAAATCTTTTGCCTGTGAAATTCCGATTGTTCTTTGCAGTCTCTGTGTTCCACCCCATCCCGGACATACGCCTATTGTTACTTCGGGTTGACCCATCCTTGCAGTATCTGCAGCAACTCTGATATCACATGCTAACGCAAGTTCGCATCCTCCACCAAGTGCAAATCCATTGATTGCTGCAATTGTTGGCTTGCTACAATTTTCTACGGTATAAGTCAAAAGGTGTCCAAGTTTTGCATAAGTTTCTGATTCTATTGGTGTGATTGTTGACATGTATGCAATATCTGCTCCTGCAGAAAATGCCTTGTCCCCTTCTCCAGTGATGACTATTACTTTGGTTGAATCATCACTTTCTAATTCTTTGAATATTTTTATGATCTCATTTGCAACATCCATGTTCATGGCGTTGAGCTTGTCAGGCCTGTTAATCTTGATTGTACAAATTCCTTCTGATTTTGAGACGTTAACTAGAGACATGCCACAACTCCAAACTATGAGGAAATTAAACCTTATTGGGTTTATTCTTTCCCCATTGATGCAGGGCAGATGCTGCAGCAACCCAGTTTCTTATGTCGTCGTATACTGGAACATTGTGCTTTTCAATCAAGCCTGAAACCTTGGCTGTGTATGGACCGCCGTTTCCACCTACAAGCAATGGCTTTTTGCCTTGTTTTGAAAACTCTCCCAAATAATCAATTATTGTCTCTTCCAGTGGATCGTCTTGGAAGACAAACCACGGCATTACAATGTCGATGTTTGGATCATCCATGAACTTTTGGATTGAGTATCTGTAATCGTCAGCATTTGCTCCTCCTGTGACATCAGCAGGATTTCCATTTCCAATTACATATGTTGGAGGATAGTGCTCTTTCATTTCTTTGAGTGTTGCTTCTGTTACTTTGCCAAGCTCAAGTCCATATTTTTCAAATTGGTCTATTGCACCAATCATTGGACCTGCACCGTTGCTGACTAGCGCAACTCTTGGACCTTTAGCTGCTGGTTGCCATGCTAATGCTTTTGCAGCTGAAGCAAGTTCTTGATAGCTTTCTACTGAAACTATTCCTGCTTGCTTGAATGCTCCTTGAATTATTGCATTGGATCCGCCAAGTGAACCTGTGTGTGAGGCTGCTTGTTTTGCTCCAAGTGCAGTTCTTCCACTCTTCCAGATTAGAATTGGTTTTTGTTTTTCTTTCATTACGCGTTTTGCAGTCTCAATGAATTTTCTACCGTCTCCAAAACCTTCTACGTATAATGCAATCACTTTGGTTTGAGGATCATTTGCCAAGTACCAAATCATGTCTGCTTCATCCACATCTGATCTGTTACCATAGCTTACCATCTTTGATAATCCAAATGAATCTGCAGTCTCAAGGAAACTGATTCCCATTGTACCACTCTGTGATAAC
>JAJSDS010000111.1 GCA_028580875.1 Nitrosotalea sp. | reverse complement strand
ATTAGGCCAATGGATTTGGTTTAGTACATTAATCATCGGTGGAGCACCAATTATTTGGCAGACCATACGAGACATGCTTCACCGTCATTTTGCATCAGATATTGTAGCGCTTTTAGCCATAGTTGCTGCAATATTGATGAATGATGCGTTCCCAGGACTAGTAATTGTTCTCATGCAGTCAGGCGGAAAGGCCTTGGAGGATCATGCATTCAAAAAAGCATCATATTCACTTGATGCTCTTCTTGCACATTCACCTAGATTTGCACATAGAAAAAAAGATCATGATTTGGAAGAGATCAATGTATCAGATGTTACGGTAGGAGATTTACTTTTGGTGAGACCAGGAGATCTTGTTCCAGTAGATGGCAAGATAATTCACGAACAAGCAGAAATTGATGAATCATCACTAACAGGAGAACCTTTACCCAAAATCAAAAAGATAGGCGAACCAGTTTTCAGTGGAACAATAAATGTAGGAAATGCGTTTGAAATGAGAGCAGATAAAATTAGTGGTGAAAGTCAGTATGCAAAAATAGTGCAACTTGTACGAAAAGCCCAGCAAGAAAAAGCACCAATTCAGAGACTTGCAGACCGTTATGCAGTATTGTTTACTCCAATAACAATTGTAATCAGTTTGATTGGGTGGTTATTGACAAATAATATTGAAACCATTCTTGCCGTACTTGTTGTTGCAACCCCATGTCCATTGATATTTGCAACACCTGTTGCAATCATAAGTGGAATAAACAAAGCGGCAAAATCTAACATAATAATCAAGACAGGAGCTGCAATAGAACAAGTAGGAAAAACTCAGATAGTAGTTTTCGACAAAACAGGAACAATTACAGATGGGATTCCCGCAATAAGAAAAATCATACCTGTAAATGACACAAGTTATGATGATCTTTTGTACAAAGTTGCAAGTTTAGAGCAATTATCTTCACATCCAGCGGCTAATGTACTAGTAAAAAAAGGACAAGAAGTATTTGAAAAATTATCAATTCCAACAGACTTTCACGAGTTACCAGGAGCTGGAGTGAGTGGTTATGTCAAAGGTGAGCACATAATGATTGGTTCTCAGAGTGTTTTTGAGAATTTTGCAGATGTAGGATTTTTGCAATATATTCAAGAAATAAAAAAACAGATCAGTCCAGATGGAAATATGTTGGCATTTGTAAGTATTGACAGCAAACCTGCAGGTGTTATAATATTCGAAGATATAATACGTCCAAATGCCAGTTCCACCGTAAAACACCTCAAGGAGATTGGAGTCAAACAGGTAACCATGTTAACAGGTGACAATCTTGATAATGCGAGAAATATTGCTCAGCAAGCCGGTATAACAGATCTAGAAGCAAACCTGTTGCCTGAACAAAAAGTAACAGCTGTGAAAAAACTCAAACAGCAGTTTGAAAATGTGGTAATGACTGGTGACGGTATTAATGACGCACCAGCATTGGCAGCATCCACAGTAGGAGTTGCCATGGGTGCACATGGTACTGCAATATCAGCAGAAGCAGCAGATATTGTATTGCTGGTTGATGACATCTCAAAAGTATCTACGGTGATAGAAATTAGCCAAAGGACATTACGTATTGCAAAACAAAGCATCTTTATCGGATTGGGGGTAAGCTTTGTGTTCATGATAATAGCAAGTCTTGGATACATACCCCCAGCGATAGGAGCATTACTTCAGGAAGTGCTAGACGTTGGCGTAATTTTAAACGCGGTACGCGCAAGATAAATTGCTTAAAGTCATTTTGAGGTTTTTAGATCAATATCATACATATTATTCCTAATTATCAGCTGTGATTATTGTTCGTAAAAATCACTAGTTGGCTTTTATAATCCAGCATATAACCAAAAATAGTCAAAAATGGTTTCACCACAAATTGTTTATTCACACTTGAAAGAAGTACGAGATTTCAAGCTAGGCAAAATACTAAAGAAAGCAACCATAATTGATTCTGCCTATACAATATCCAAAGTAGTTGGAGTTTTAGTAAATTCAAATTCTTACGATGTCTTTTGCATGGATGGCAAAGATGTGCTGACAATAGGCGCACGAGACCTTTTATCTGCAAAGGATATCGAAAACATGAAGGTCAAACCCTTATTACGAAAGATCCAGTCTTTGACCAAAAATGATACCGTAGAAAAAGCAGCTGCAATTTTGTCTCATTATAGAATGCGTTCGGTCCCAATAGTTGATGGAAATCAGATAGTTGGAGCAGTTCACGTAGAAGATATTGTAGAACTCTTGCACAAACAGGATTTAAAATGGATATCAGTCAACGACATACTTACACCAGACCCAATCATAGTAAAAAGCAATGATTCTCTTGCAACTGCAAGAAAAATCATGATTACAAAAAAAATAGACCACCTCCCAGTAATCAAAGGTGACAAAGTTTCACATGTCATGACTTCGATGCATCTATTACAAGTAGTAAAACCTGGAGAAAAAATAGGAATGGGATTGAGAGGAGTAGAGTCAAAGAAAAAATATGAATCAGAGATAGGAAACATTGGTAGCACTCGCATTCCAAATCTTGACACCCATGCGCCCCTTAGTGTAGTAATTGAATCAATGTTAAAGAATGATGCATCATGTTGTTTGCTTACATTATGGGATCATGTACACGGAATAGTCACATACAAAGACATAGTCAACATATTGGAATCAAAAATACCAAGCGAAGTTCCATTGTACATAGTCGGACTTCCAGAAGATTACAGTAGTGCACAAATTGTCAAGACAAAGTTTGATAAAATAATTCGAAATCTAAGAAAGGTGTATCCAGAGGTAGAACAAGCAAAAGCATCAATTAAGACAATTCACAATCCCGTAAGCAACAGACCGCACTACGAAGTAGGTGTTAGAATAATAACTCCATACAAGACTTACAATTATGCCGAGAGCGGATGGGATCTCTCAAAGGCTTTTGATACGCTAGGAAGCAAAGTGGTTAGGAACTTGTCTCAGCATAGCAAAAAACGTTGGAAAACGTCCATTAGAAAAATAAACAAAAAAGATATTTTCTAAACTAGGACAGACGATGAAAGCTGGTCAAGACAAGTATAGAAATACAACAGGCTAAACAAGAATTTTAGTACAACATAGAAAACTGAGGCTAAACTCTTCTTCTGTATACCCGTTTTTCATAAAAAAGGCGAATACCTTTTATTCTCAGACTTTGCAAATACTCAAAATGTCTAAAAAGATTCTAGTTTTTGCAGCCCTGTTTTCTCTTGCTTTATCAATGACAATAACCCAAGAAGCAAGTGCGCTGACTAGAGGTACAGGAGATTTTAGTCGCACCACAGCAAGCTTGGATCCAAGTAGAGTGTGCGGCAATCACGTATGCCAACCTGGAGAAACTGCCAAATGGTCATCAGCAGTATTATCATCACAACGACAAGGACCTGGTAAAGCTACCGGTGCACAGTATGGGGTTATCATCATGCATCAGATAGTTGTAAACTCATTAGCAAAATCATGGCATATGAATAAAATTATGATGACACAAATTCATGCAAATTCAACTATGATACCAAGTCATGCAAACATGAACATAACTGGATCAAAATAGACATAGAATTATTGCAAAGATAATCTAGTAAACCAAGTACAACCTAAAACAAACCAATAGATCCAAAGTTAATGTTAAATTGGCAGGTCTAATTCAATCTCGTAATGACAGAGTTTGAAGAGTTTGCATATGCCCTTTTGGATCAGCTATCAGTTGAACTAAACGAGGAAAAAGAGATAACAAACTCAAAGACAAAGGCAGATCAGGCATTTGCTTCAAAGATAAATTTTGAAGATATTGAGTCGATTTGCAACAGACTGTTCTCAGACATGTCAAAAAAAATAACAGAATTTACAGGAATTCCAGTATCTCAGACAAGAGTTGAATTTCCAGAGCTTGTAGAGTTCAAACAACTAAAGGGACGTAAGGTATATCCTACAAAAGAATCAGCAGAATTTGTAGATCAACTCTTTACTGCAATTGCCAACGAAGATGTACAGAAAATATCAGAACTTGCAGAGAAACAGACTTTTAGATATCTAGTTTATTCTACCTATGCAAAGGGATACATTTCACAGATATCTACAACATATGGAGACTTTTACGAATCTGTAATATACCTAAACAAGTTCATTTTATCCAGCTATCCACAGATAATATTATACAAACAAGGAGAGCCCTATGAATCAAGATTTGATCAGGTAAATTCTGGGTACATTGGAGCCTTGAAGATGACCATCTTTGAGGAACAGATTCATTCCATACAGAACAACCTGTATAACATAAACAAAGATGCAGTGTCTGAAGTAAATGCAATCAATGAAGAGCTTGCCAAAATAATTTTAAACCTTGACGACGCCGCAATAAAGAATCTTTACAATTACTTGCAACTACCAGAAGTGCCAGACGAATATCCAATTGCAAAAAGAGCAAATCTATTTTTTGTATTAAATCCAGACAATTTCATAGTTCAGGTACTTGGTCCAGATGTAATGACATTTACCAAGGTAACAATAGATCCTAAAATTTCAGAAATGATTCCACAGTTACTTGATATCTATCAGAGATGGCTAAAACCAATACAGGCACATCATGCTGCATTTACAGCAATGGAAGGAATGGCAGAATTTGCAGTAAAAAATATTCTAAGAGAGGATCAAGATTTTAAGAATTACCTAGTTACATTTGCAAACAGTGACATTTCATCATATCAAGTAAGAAAGAGTATGGGAACAGACTTTACAGAGTACATCTTTGCAAAATTAGGCCATGACACATACAAGACTCTAATTGCAAACCCTCCCACAACTAGAGAGCTCAAAAATCCAGAAAGTTATTTGAATCGAAAATGAGTGAATTTGATCCATTTGCAGCAGAGTGGGTCTCTTATGCAAAAAGTCCCCAATACACGTTGGTTGAAAAATGCCTAAAACTGTCTCAGGTGCTAGAATTTCCAAACCTGGACATTACAGAATATGTCCAGAAACTAAGATCGTTTGATCAAGGATTACGTGATCATGTCTCTGAGGTTAAAAATCCAATCTACCTTGTTTCCATGTTAAATGAATACATGTTTGATATCCTAGAGTTCCAAGGAGACAGTGATGACTATTACAACCCAAGAAACAATTTTCTAAATGTTGTAATGGATAAGCGTAGTGGAATACCAATTACATTATCAATCATTTACATCGAGGTTGCAAAAGCCATAGGCCTTGAGCTTCGCCCCGTGGGATTTCCAGGGCATTTTCTTGTAAAATATTCAGAGGAGCTTATTTTGGATCCATTTAACAGAGGCAGCCTGTTAGATATTGAAGATCTCCAGGACATACTTGATGCAACTTATGGAGAGGGAGTAGAGTTTGAGCCAGAGTACTTGAATGACATTGAACCAGAAAAAATACTGATAAGAATTTTAAGAAACCTAAAGAGTTCTTACACCGAGTCGTTTAGTTATGAAAAAGCGATGCATTGTATCAACATGATACTAGGCCTTGATCCAAACTCACCAGAAGAGATCAGAGACAAGGGAATCATCCAGACAAGGTTACTACAAAATGATCTTGCGT
>JAJSDS010000110.1:2926-5782 GCA_028580875.1 Nitrosotalea sp. | reverse complement strand
TGGCATTTTCAAGATACATACCAAATAGCCAGGGACAAACATTTGCACTCTTTTCTATTGCAATAGCAGCAGCAGAAGTTGCAGTTGGGTTGGCACTTGTAATTGTAGCATATAGAATGTACAGAAACATTGACATTGCAGACTTTAGGAGCTTGAAAGGATAATGCAATTCTTACTATTACAAGCTGTACTCTTACCACTATTGCTTTCTCCAGTGGCATATTATCTTGGACGCAAGTCTGGGCCTACGGCAGCTGCATTGTTTAGTTTTGGATTATTATTGTACTGCACTATACTAGTTATTGTTCCAGTACTTTCAGGAAGTTATGAAGAACATTACAAGTGGACCCAATTGTTTGGCGAATTTGGATTATTACTTGATGGTCTTGCTTCCCCGTTTGCAATAATCATATATCTTATATCGACAGTACTTGCACTATTTTCAAAACCCTACATGGTTGTCAGAATTACAACAATGTTTGAAGAACGAATGGCTTCTGAAAAACAGTTGGTAGGAGGAGGTACTGAAATGATCGAGTCCTCTTCTCTGAAAAGCCATGTCAATCATCAAATTGGTGCATACTATGCGCTCTTCCTTGTCATGGCGATGGGAATGCTTGGAACAGTACTTGCAACCAATCTAATAGAATTTTATGTCTTCTTTGAGGTCATGTTAATCCCAGCATTTTTCATGCTGGCTCTATGGGGGTATGAATCAAGAAGAAGAGTTGCATTGCTATTCTTCTTTTGGACTCATGTAGGAGCAGTAATTCTTTTACTTGGTTTTCTTTCAATAGGTCTCAGTGTTGGCAGCTTCAATTATGCTGATATCAAAACGCATGGAATACCTCCACACGTTCTAGCACTTGCTGCAGTTGCAATCATAGTTGGTCTGACGGTAAAAATGGCATCATTTGTGGTACACATGTGGCTTCCACATGTGTACAGAGCTTCACCTACTCCACTTAACGCATTATCATCTGGTGCAATGCTCGGAGTCGGGGCGTATGGATTATTCAGATTAATCATAATGCTGATGCCTGGTCAATACGAACACTTTGCCCTGGCTTTGAACATTTGGGGTTTGGTAACAATGATCTATGGTGGAATAATGGCACTAGTACAAGATGATATTAGAAAATTATTTGCTTATTCTAGTATAAGCCAAATGGGCTATATCTTATTTGGAATTGGTTCTGCCTCAGTACTTGGACTTTCTGGTTCTGAAATGATGTTTGTATCTCATAGTTTAGGTAAAGTGATCTTGTTCATGATGGTCGGTGCAATAATTTTGCAAGTTGGAACTCGCAGCCTAACAAAGATGGGAGGACTTGCAGGAAAAATGCCTATAACTGCAGTTTGTGCAATGATTGGAGCGCTCACTCTCATGGGTGTTCCGCCAACTAGTGGATTTATGGCAGAATGGACCATGTTCTATGGTGCACTCCAAACTGCTATTCAACAAGGCTCTATGATCAGAATGGCTACATTTGGTTTAGGTTTGGTTGCTACTGTCATTACCATGGCATACATACTATGGATGATAAAACGGGTTTTCTTTGGAAAACTCCCAGAAAATCTAGAAAAAACAAAAGAAGCCAATTGGTATGTTACCGGACCAATGATGGTCTTGGCAGGATTTAGCGTTGTTATTGGAATATATCCTGATGTATTCTTTAATCAAATAATTCCTTTCATGAAGGGACTGGTAGGAGTTTAGAATATGGCTATTTTACCTTTTGATCTTAGTTTTGGATTGGGAGATTTGAGGGTGTGGGCAATTTGGATATTGCCATTTGTTGCAGCTCTGATAATACCGGCTGTTGGAAAAGCTTCCAAGCGTTCAACTGGTTGGATTGCAGTTGCATTTGCACTTGCAAGTGCAATCTCAGCTGTAACTCTTCTGCCAGCAGCTCTTGGTAATCACGAAATTCACAACCAAATTCCTTGGATATCGTCAATTGGACTCAAGGCTGGAGTACTTGCCGATCCACTTGCCGTAATAATGAGTAATGTTGTAGCTTGGATTTCATTTCTGATCTTTGTATATAGTACTGGGTACATGAAAGGAGACAAGGATCTCACCAGATTCTTCTTCTGGATGGCGTTTTTCCTGGGTTCTATGCAACTTATCGTGCTGTCTGATAACTTCTTACAACTCTTCTTTGGTTGGGAGGGAGTAGGTCTTGCATCATACGCATTGGTAGGATTTTGGTATAAAGACAAGAAAAAGGATCATGTTGGAATCGAGGGACGACACGTACTTGGTCTCATGGACTATTATTCGCCAACTCATTCTGGAATGAAGGCGTTCATCATGACTAAAGTTGGTGATGTTATGATGTTGGCTGGCATGTTCCTAATCTTTGCATTTGCAGGTACCTTTGGATTTAGGGAGTTGACTGAAAATACTAGCTGGGCAACTGCCATGTCTGCACAACATTTGCTTATTCCTGCGGCAGTTTTGCTGTTTGGAGGCGCAATAGGAAAATCTGCGCAATTCCCACTAAATGAATGGCTACTTGAGGCAATGACAGGACCTACCGCAGTTTCAGCACTCATTCATGCTGCAACAATGGTAAAGGCTGGTGTATTTTTGGTTGCACGTTTAGCTCCACTCTTCTTTGCTTTAGCTGCAATTGGAATCAATATGGATCAATTCTTTGAGGTAATTGCATGGGTAGGTGCAATAACAGCACTTCTTCTTGCCACGCAAGGAATGGTGCATCCTGAAATTAAAAAAGTTCTTGCATACTCTACTGGGTCACAGATTGGTTATATGATGATGGCTCTTGGTGTTGCAGGTCTTTCAAAACAATTTGTTGATGGTTATACAGCTGGATTCTTCCATCTCAT
>JAJSDS010000110.1:0-2919 GCA_028580875.1 Nitrosotalea sp. | reverse complement strand
TACATGATGATGGCTCTTGGTGTTGCAGGTCTTTCAAAACAATTTGTTGATGGTTATACAGCTGGATTCTTCCACCTCATTTCACATGCAATGTTCAAGGCATCGTTGTTTATGGCTGCAGGTTCCATACTGCATATTGTAGGTTCTAGATTCATGACTGATATGGGTGGTCTTAGAAAATACATGAAAAAGACATATGCATTCATGTGGGCAGCTGGCCTTGGATTAATGGGTGCTCCGTTTATCACTACTGGTTTCTGGAGTAAAGATGCCATATTTGCAGCAGTTTATCAATCAGGTAATACTTGGGCTATTCCGATATTTGCAATAGCGGTAATTACTGCAGTTATCACCGCTTTCTATACTACTAGAATGATAGGACTCGTATTCTTTGGTAACAAGAGTAAACATGTTGAAGAATTGGAAAAAGAGGGACACCATGTACATGAAGCTAGTCCTTCAATGTGGGTTCCATATGGAATACTTGCAGTATTGACTATTGGAGTAGGTGTGATGGGCCTTGCATTTGAACACCAAATTCATGATCTCTTTGTTAACTACTTGAGCTCAACATTTGGAATAAAATCTAATATTGAAACAGTTGCAATGGATTCGCAACCATTACTTGGTGGTTTCCTAGAAGGTGTTAATCCTGTAGCTCTTGTGGCATCGCTGGCTGCATTTGCCATTGGATTTGGACTTGGATATGTCTTCTATATCGGAAGATTTGTAGATCCAGTCAAATTTGTAAATTCAAACATATTCTTTTATGCTATTCATAAATTCTTCCTAAACAGATGGTATCTCAATGCGTTGATCTATTGGGGATTTGTGGTAGCCCCATTGTATATTGCTAGAAGTCTTTACAAATACTTTGAAAACATTGTACTGGAGGGATTCAACGTAGTACCGGAGAAAACAATGGCCGGTGGTGCAAGAATAATGCAAGCAACACAGACAGGAGTTTCACAGTCTTATCTTTACATCTTTGGAGTAGGTATACTAATCGTAGTATTCCTGTTGTTAATTTAGGAGATAGAAATGATAGAATTCACATCAACCCCAATAATGTTAACTCTGATACTTGGAGCAGTAGGAGTACTAATTCCAGTTCTCAATGTTGCAAGAAAAGAAAAAGGCTCTTCTGTTTATGGTGCAATAACTCTTGGCGCATTACTGGCTGCAATTGGGTTTGTCATTTATCAAATACTAACAAAGAATGTAACACCATCTGCAATTTTCTCATCAAATGTTCTTGTTGATGACAAGTTTGGAGCATTCTTTGCAATTGCAATGCTAATTGTTGGAATAATGACAACAGTTGGTTCGTTTAACTATATGCGTGGAAGAGCAAATCCTGCAGTATACTATTCGCTAATTCTACTTTCATCAGTTGGAATGATACTGATTGCATATTCTACTGATTTGGTAATGTTGTTCATTGCATGGGAACTCATGAGTATCCCAACATATGTTCTGGCTGGATATCTCAAAAAGGATCCATCCTCAAATGAAGCAGCGATCAAGTATTTCTTGTTTGGAGCATTATCATCTGGAATCATAATCTATGGAATCTCAATTGCATATGGCCTGACAGGATCTACGAACATAGAACAGGTAATTGCTGGATTTTCAAAACTTGGGCCTGACATGATGCCACTTGCAATATTGGCTGTAGGTATGTTCATAGCTGGCTTTGGGTTCAAGATAGGTCTAGTTCCATTCCACATGTGGTTGCCTGATGCATACGAAGGTTCTCCACCAACAATAGCTGCATTACTTGCAGCTGGTACAAAGAAAGCTGGCTTTGCAGCGGCATTAAGAGTAATAATCATGGGTGCAATAGCACTCAACCTTCATTGGGCGTTTGCTCTTGCAGTTATTGCCATAGTGACCATGACTGTAGGAAACTTGGCTGCAATTAAACAAAGAAATCTCACAAGGATGCTTGCCTATTCAAGTATTGGTCAAGCTGGATACATTCTGATAGGTCTCAGTGTTGCACCAATTTCACCAATTGGAATACAAGCCTCACTATTTCACATTCTAAACCATTCTGTGATGAAAGCATCTACTTTCATTGCAGTTGCAGGAATCGTTACAACTCTTGGTGTAACTCATATTGAAAAGATAAAAGGTCTTGGCAGACGAATGCCAATCACTGCACTTGGCCTTACGATTTCGTTGCTTGCACTTGCAGGTGTTCCTCCGCTTAATGGATTTTGGAGTAAACTAATGTTATTTGGATCTGCAATAGATGCAGGACATACTTTGTCTTGGGCTCCATATCTTGCAGTGGCAGGAGTTCTTAACAGTGCACTCTCGCTTGCTTACTATGGTTGGATAATAAGAAAAATGTACTTTGAAGAAGGAGAATCAAACAAGAGACTAAAGGAGCCTAAATCAGTAATAGCAGTTATGATATTCTCAATAATCTTCATAGTTGGAATAGGTGTTTATCCAGACCCCGTTATAGAATTTGCAAAATCTGCAGTTCCAATTATGAGCGGATTGCCATCTATACACTAAGCATAGTCAAGTCTAGAAGACTTTCTAATCTTGTTCTTGCAGGACCGTCATTGATTTTTCTTAATGCTGTTTTTGCTTTCTTGGAATAATTATTTAGCATTACATCCATGCGATCAAATACAATACGCGGATCCAAACTTTTCTTTATCAGTGTATTAAATAATTTATCTTCGTTATTCCAGTCCTGTAAATCATCTCTAATCTGATACGCTATTCCCATGTTCTTGCCATATTCTGCAAGTGCTAAAATTTGCTCCTCGGTTCCTCCGCCTAGTATGGCTCCAATCTTTGCAGCTGCCTCAAAAGCAGTGGCAGTTTTGTATTCCATCACCTTGACATAATCATCAAAAGTAACATCCTCACTTGTTTCAAGCCTAGTCTCAATCATCT
>JAJSDS010000010.1 GCA_028580875.1 Nitrosotalea sp. | reverse complement strand
CAAGAAGGGAGTCTCGCTCATGGCAGACGAAAAGATGGAGGAAGCTGCAAGAGCCTTTGAAGATGCACTGAGGGTAGACCCAACACATGTGCCGTCATTGCTTAAACTTGGATACACTCGTTTTCACATGAACGACCTATCCGGTGCAATGGAGGCCTACAACAAGGTCCATGAAATCGATGTAACAAATGCAGAAGCCTGGAACTTGAAGGGCTTGATTTACTATAGACAGAAAAATTATGATAAAGCGTTAGACTGCGTTGAAAAAGCAATAGACTCCAATTCCACAGACGGGATGTCATGGTACAACAAGGCATGCTACCATTCACTGCTAAACCACATCCCAGAGGCAATTGAGGCACTCAAGCGCTCAATTGAAGTTGATGTCAAAAATGCCAAAAAGGCAGTAAAGGACAAGGATTTTGAAAACATACGAACTGATGAAGGATATCGAAGAATTATCGAGGTGGTGGTTTTAGAATCAGTAAGACAAGGATATCATAAAGTTGGACAGATTGTCTGGACTACAATGGTAGGCAAACTCGAAGTCGAAGATGCTGCAAGAAAGCTAGTCGAAAAGGGATTGCTCATCAAGACTGAGAAAAATCTTGGATTGCAAAAAGTCGAAGAGTATGAGATAGTTCCAGAGCTTGCTGAAAAAATCGGTGTGGAAAAGAAGAGCTTCTTTGGAACTGCAAAAAAACCACAGCCGCTTGTAATACAAAACCTCAAGGAGATAAACGAGGCAGTACAATCTGCAAAGACTGCAATTGAAAAAGGTGATGTTGCAGAAATAATTTCAAAGCTTGATGTTTTCATCGAGCCTGCAAAAAAAGGCGGACAGATGATTGAATACTTTTTTGAAGAACATCGAGACATTAGGCTTTACAAGGTCAGACTTACTGACAAGGGTTCAGAATATCTCCAGGCAAACAAGCACAAGATGATTGATCTCTTTGACAACATTGAGATGATGATAACAAAGAAGCTTAGAAACGAAGCTGGTCAGAGTTACTAGAATTTATTCTGCAGACAAGTCCCAATAGTTTGCATCATTTTGCTTTTCTATTGGTTTTTCAAGAGACTTCCATTCTTTGAACGAGCGCACGTAAAGCTTGACATTATTTATCCCAAGTGACTTTAGTGCATAATATCCAAGCCCTGAGAGTGTCCCGACACTTCCGCAATATGTTATGATTTCAGAATCCCCGGTAATGTTCCTGTTTTGCATCATCCTTTTGAGATCATCTTTTGGCCTCAGTATGTTTTGGCCTGATGCCAACATTCTGTATGGTATGTTTATTGCACCCGGAATGTGCTGTTCTAAAAAGTTGAGCCTCTCCCTGTTGTCAACTAGGATTGCACCCTTTTCCTTGGCAGGAACTAGGTAATCCGAAGTTGCAAGAATTTGAGGCTGGAGTTTTAGTGAGTGGTTTGTTTTTACAACAGATGGAGCCTCGGAGCTTGTCTCAAGTCCAAGTTTTTTCCATGTGCCATATGTGATATCAAGTAGTGAAACGTCTTGGTGTCCAATGTATTCAAGTGTCCAGGCTACTCGAGACGCAAGTGCTCCAAATGTATCATCATATACCACAACTGGAGTTTCGTCGCCAATTCCAAATGATTGTGCATACTGGAGAACTTTTTCAGGACTGTCATCTGCCAAAAGTGATGCAAGGGGCAAGTTGATTGCACCTGGGATATGTCCCTGTTTGTAATCATCTTCTTTTCTTATGTCAAGAACCTTGACGCTTTTATCGCGTATTTCAGAACGTAGCTTGTCGGCATCGACTGTAACTTTTTCTTTGCTCAAGCTGCACATTCGCCCCTTCCTGTTTTGGTGTGATAGCTTCCGTCACTTCCATAGTCTGCGTAAAAGTCTGCATCCTCATCTTTTGTAGGAGCAGTTACGACAGGCTTGAGTAGTTCTTTGATAGTTTCAAGTGATGACACCTTGGGGCCTCCGTTTCCTTGTATTACTCGGCGAACCCACATGTCAAGTGTCTCGCCTTGCCTTTTTTCAGATTTGAATATCTCTACTATTTTCAGAATTGTTGGTATGACTCTTTTTGCAGGAACTTTGGTACATGTGTGTCCAAGTGTAGTGTCTTCATCAGACCTACCTCCAAGTGACATGGTATACAACGGGTACATGTCTTTTCCAAGTCTTCCTCCACCACCATAAAATCCGATTGTTGCAATTTCATGCTGACCACATGAGTTTGGACATCCACTTATCTTGATAGTTGAATTTCTAAGATCGTCGTCTTCGTCAATTTTCATCTCTATGAATTTTCTTTGTACTTCTTTTGCAAGTCTGTGTGAATTTGTCAATGCAAGGTTACACGAGGTTGTTCCAGAGCAACCAACAACTGATGCCATTGTAAGCGCACCGGGATTTGCAAGTCCCACCTCTAGGAGTTTAGAGTATATTCTTGGAAGGTCTTCGTCTCGCACCCATCGAAATACCATATCTTGTGTAAAGCCGTTTCTTATCTGGCCGTCTGCAGTAAATTCTCTTGCCATCTCTGCAATAGCCCTTAGCTGCGTAGCCGTTACATCACCTGACTCTAGTGTAAGAAATACAGAACTAAATCCTAGTTGCTTTTGCTTGAAGGTGTTTGATTTTTTCCATCTTGCAAACCCTTGTGGAACAGATGGCACTTCAGAGCTGATAGATATTTTTCGTAATACTTCGGGGGTCTTGTCGACATCAAGTTTTACCAAAATTGACAGCAGCATCTTTAGCATCGCCCTTTCTTTTAGCACCAAGTTTTGGAATTTTTCCCATCCCATTTCATTTACCAAGTAACGCATTCTTGCCCTTGCCATGTTCTCTCGGTTTCCTAGTCTGTCAAATATTCGAATCACTGAAACTATTGTATGTAACAATTCATCTTCGGAAGTGAATTCTTCCAGCTGGTGACCAACAAATGATTGTGCACCCAGTCCCCCACCTAGAAATATTTTAAATCCTCGCTGTGGTTTTCCGTTAATCTCTACAATTTGCGGAATTAGTCCAATGTCTACCATTCTTGCCATGCCGTGTTTTTCACAGCAGGTAAAGTTGATCTTGAACTTTCTTGGAAGCGACTGGCTCATTGGATTTCGTAAAAGGAATTTAGTTGCAGCAACTGCATATGGAGTTGGGTCAAAGATTTCATCTGGACATACACCTGCAAGTGGACTGCACATTATGCTTCGCACAGAATTTCCACATGCTTCTCTTGTCGTCATGCCAGCTTCTGCAAGACCTCTGAGAACCTCAGATACATCCTCTAATGCTACCCAGTGGAGTTGAAAGTTTTGCCTGGTGGATACATGTGCACTTCCTATAGAGAATTGTTCACTGAGATCTGCAACTTTTTCAAGTTGTTCTGCATAGACTTCGCCTGCTGGAAGTTTTAGTCTAATCATGCTGTAATTATCAGCCATACGACTGCCATATGCGCCATGTTGTAATCTAAATCGCCTAAAATCATCATGGTTAATTTTTCCTTGTCGGTACTGTTTTACCATATCAGCAAATCTTTCGGCCTCTTCCAATCTTCCCCAGTTTATCTTGTGAGTGGGAGCATTGTCTGGCTTTGACTGGCTTATGCTTGTGTTACTCAATTATTCTTGCTAGTCTCCAGAACGCATATAAATTTTGTATTATGGGAATTTTCGCTAAATTTAGTGGTATCATGGCAAAAGTTGCATATTTTGTCTGCAACTAGTCCAGAAAAAACTTGTTAGTTGCACATAACCAGAAAAGAGTTAAATGATGACCGGCAAGAAAAAAATAACGTGTCAGATAAAATCAGTCTTGCACTAGTTGGCATCGGCAACGTATCTATTACACTTGTAAAAGGTTTTGAGTTTTACAAAAATTCTACTGATGGCTTGTGGCATCCAAAAGTATCAGGACTGTCACTAGATGATTTTTCCATTGTTGCAGCATATGACATCGATGCATCAAAGGTTGGCAAAAACTTGTCAAATATAATAAAAGGCTCCAAGTCAGACTTTGGAAACATTACAATACAATCTGGAATTTCAGACGATGTTGTACCTTCGCACATGACACAGGGCGGACAGGTAAAGACATCAAGCTATGATGAGTTTGTAAATTCTTTGAAAAAGGCAAAACCAGACTTTGTTGTAAATTTGATATCTTCAGGGATGGAAAAAAGCGGAGAAAAGTATGCAAAAGCTGCACTTGATGCAGGCTGTTCTTTTTTCAATGCAACATCTGCCAAGACTGCCACAGAGCAGACAAGAAAGGCGTTTGAGTCAAAAGGGTTATTGATACTTGGTGACGACTTGATGAGCCAGTTTGGTGGTACGGCATTCCACAGAGGCATGATAGATTTCATGGCAAGCCGTGGCATTTTATTACAAAAGGCATACCAACTCGATGTTGGAGGCAACCAGGATACTCAGAGTACAATGGCAGAGGAGACAAGAGAAAGAAAGAGGCAGATAAAGACAAATTCTATTGCAATTGAATCACCCATTCCTTTCAAGTCCACCGCAGGTACAACAGAATATGCAGAACAACTTGGAGATTCCAGAGTGAGTTACTATTGGATGGAGGCAAAAGGTTTTCTTGATTCCCCAATTGAGCTTGACTTGTCCCTTCGAACAAATGATAGCACAAATGGTTGCAATGTCATAGTTGATTGCCTGAGGGCTGCAAAGAAAACCATATCAAGCAAAGACTATGCAAAGGCAGAAATCATTTCAGCCTATGCATTCAAAAACCCACCAAAGAAGATGCACATAAGAGAATGCATCGCGTCCTTTGAAAAGACGTTTGTAAACTGAGCAAACTATTTTGCTAGTAAAAATATGCATCAAGTTTTCATTTTCTACTCTCATTTTAAAAAAATAAACTATCATTTCAGCTGTTATATCACCAAAAAACCATGACGAATTGAGACAAAATGCCTTCAATAGTTAAACATAGTTTTAATTATTCTACTATGCTATAACATAGTGAAGATAACTTGCAACGAGCCACAAAGAAACCCAAACAAGAAGTGGACGATCTCACGCCAGAAGAGATAGTAGACATCAAAGAATATGAATCTGACAAAGCTAAAGGCAAGATAAAACGAAGCAGTTTGGAAGAACTACTCAAAGAACTACACGAATAAGTTGTGTGAGCATTACCGGCATCATCACAGCGTCTCATAAATAAAACCAGAATAAAGAATTACATAAATGTGGACACTTGCGCCAAACAAGAAATTTATCAAGCAATACAAGTCATTGAGTTTGGATTTACAAAAAAGGGTAGATTCGGCGCTCGCTGAATTAGTCATCTCTGAAAACCCTACAAAATTAGGCGATTACAAACAGAGTCTAAAAGTATGTGCCTACAACCTTGATAAGAGTAATAGAATTATCTACTCAGTTGATTTTATAAACAATACAATAGAACTGCGTAGAGTTGGCAGTCATAAACAGGCGTATGGTAAGGATTAAGCGAGTCTTAGGCTCACGATCTTGTGATGTGAATCAATAGTGATGTTAAAGATCCCTACTACATTCTGATTTTATCGAGTTTTCAAATAATAAACTTCCTTGTATTGCATCCATATTTCAAAACATTACTTAAACTACTCTTGTAAAAGAAGCAAACTATTAATGTGCAAAACAGAGGTTAATTTTTTATGCAGAAAGCAACTCTGAGTGACGAAGCACCAAAGATTTTTGCAGATTTAAGAGAAGTAGAGATTACAAGAGCAATCGCAAATGAATTTCATTCCGTATTAATAGACAGATCAGATTCTGATGTAATAATTATTGGCGCAGGCCCTGCAGGACTTACTGCAAGTAGAGAATTATCATTAATGGGATTCAAGGTCCTCGTAATTGAGCAGAACAACTACCTAGGAGGAGGCTATTGGCTTGGAGGATACATGATGAATCCAGTAACAGTCAGAGCCCCAGCACAGAAGATATGGGATGAGCTAGGAATACCATACAAGCAGATTTCAGAGGGACTCTTTCTTACACCAGGCCCACATGCAGTATCAAAATTGATTGCGGCAGCATGTGATGCAGGAGTAAAGTTTCTACAGCTAACCAAGTTTGATGATCTAGTTTTGAAGAACGGTCGTGTATCAGGAATAGTAGTAAACTGGATGCCAGTCTCTGCACTTCCAAGAAACATAACATGTGTAGATCCTATTGCGTTAGAATCCAAGATGGTAATTGATGCATCAGGTCATGACTCTGTTGCAGTAAAGAGATTGGTAGACAGAAAACTTGTAGAATGGAAAGGAATGGATCCAATGTGGATAGACGATGGTGAGAACAGAGTAGTCTACAAGACAGGAGAAGTTTATCCAGGACTTGTTATCTCCGGCATGTCTGTAACTGAAACATATGGACTGGCAAGAATGGGTCCAACTTATGGCTCCATGTTGTTATCAGGTAAAAAGGCAGCCGAAGTCACAGCAGCAAAGCTCAAAGAACTAAGAAGATAAATCAATTCACTTTCAAAATTACTTGATGAAAATATCTAGAATTTTTCTATACGACGAGCCATCTGTTCCAGAAATCAAGACAAATGATTTGGCAAAATTTTTAGAAGAAACATTGGATGTACCAGTGCAGGTACGAGAAGATTTCTTTACATATTTCAAGTCAGGTAAAGACATAGCATACAAGCTAGCATCATCAAGAGTGTTTGATCCGTATGTGCCTTTTGAACCGCACACTCCAACAGAGGAAGAAATCCATTTTGAAGAAAAATCATTTGGGAATAATTCCGAGTCGGGCAATATAGTTCTGTATGACGGTTTTGAGATTCAAAATATTATAAAAAATATAATTCCAGAAGAGGAATCATCGTATGATATATTTCATCTTGTTTTTACCACAAGACTTGGTTGTACATACGATTGTGAAGATTATAGATATCATGGAAGGGCAGTCATCTGTTCCAATCCTTCCTTAATCTCAACTACAGGAATAATTGAGGCACCTGCAAAACCACGTGCCTATTACATCATCATGCAACACAGCATATCCCAGGGCCTAAACCTTGATGCGCTAAAAGACCAGTTCAGGGGAAAATTCCTAGAATATCATGACAGAAACCTAGACAAGGTGATACGAGGATATGCACTCCAGGCAATATTTTACCACCTTACATCAGAGCCATTTTGTGATTCAAAAGACTGTATGCTATACAATGCACACTGGCAAGAAGAACTCATACATGCACAAATTGATCTTGGAAAACTCTGTATGAATCACCAGAGAATTCTTGAATCTAGCAAAAAACATGAATAATTTAAATATGAACTTGAATGAGTTTGACATGTGCAAGCTGAGATAAGATCAGAAAACAAGAAACCCGAAGTGAAAAAAAAGTTTGATGTAATAATTATCGGTGCAGGTCCTGCAGGATATACTGCTGCAATATACACATCACGCGCAAAACGTGATACCCTTATCATATCAGGCATCCTTCCAGGAGGCCAGCTTATGCTTACAACTGAAGTTGAAAACTTTCCAGGTTTTGCAAAAGGCATCATGGGTCCAGAACTAATGACAACCATGAGACAGCAGGCAGAAAGAATGGGCACCACAATCATTGATGATGAAGTAGTTAACGTTGATTTCAAACACAAGCCGTTTAAGATTCTCACATATTCTGAAGAATACGAAGCAGATGCAGTAATCATTGCAACAGGTGCCACACCAAGAAAGATTGGTGCAAAAGGAGAACAGGAGTTTAGTGCACGCGGTGTTTCATATTGTGCAACATGTGATGGACCATTTTTTAAGAATCAGGAAATTGTTGTTGCGGGTGGTGGAGACTCTGCCATGGAAGAGGCCATATTTTTGACCAAGTTTGCAAACAAGGTGCACGTAATACACCGAAAGGACAAGCTTCGCGCAAGCAAGGTGATGCAAGACAGGGCCTTTGAAAATAAAAAGATCCAGTTCCACTGGAACACCATAATTGAAGAGATAAAAGGTAACCAGAAGGTAAGTCAGATAACAGTAAAGGATGTTACTACAAGTAAAGTTGAGACATTAGAAGTTGGAGGCCTTTTTGTAGCAATAGGACATGAACCAAATACAAAACTATTCCAGGGACAGATTGATTTTGACGCCCAAGGATACATTGCCTTGAAAAACCATACTCAGACAAATGTTGAAGGAGTCTTTGCTGCAGGAGATGTACACGATCATAGATACAGACAGGCAATTACAGCAGCAGCTTTTGGGTGCATGGCTGCAATTGATGTAGACAAGTATCTAGCAGAACACAAGTAGCAATCAGGCAGACTGGACTTTGGAAATGTATTTTGAATTTTTCAGTGCAGACTCGAATTCATCTTCTGTGAATATTTTCTGCTGAGTATAGAGGCTTTTGAATTTTCTTCCATCGTCTGCAAATATTCCAACTGCGCATCCGTTTGCAATATCGTATTTTTTCATGGCAGTGTAGACAGTAGCAGATGAGGGACTCACCAGCATCTTTTCTTTTTGTTGTATTTCTTTGACAGATGCAAATGCTTCTTGGTTTGTTACAGTTATCCAGTCATCAACGACTTTTTCACGCTTGATAAATAAATCAGGCTTGGCAGATTCTTCAAAGTTTCTCAGACCCTGAATCAGGTGGTTCTGTTGAGGCTGGACTGCAATTATCTTGATTCCTGGATTCTTTTCTTTAAGGTATGCACCAATGCCAGTAATAGTTCCGCCTGTTCCCACACCAGTAAAAAAGTGAGTTATTTTTCCCTGAGTCTGTTCCCAGATTTCAGGGCCTGTCCCTTTGTAGTGACCCATGAAATTTGCTTCATTTGCATACTGGTTTGGAGAATAATACTTGTCAGGCCTTGCAGACGCAATGGAGCGTGCAAGTGCTATACTTTGATCTGTTCCTGCACCCACCTTTGGACATAGGTCGTCTGATGTTTGGTATAACGTAGCACCAAGTGATTCGATTATTTTCTTTGTCTCATCACTTGCTTTTTCTGGAATTACGATTTCAACTTTGTATCCAAGAATCTTTGCAATTCCTGCAAGTGCAATACCCGTGTTTCCAGATGTTGGCTCAATTATTATGGTATGTCCTCTTTTTATCAGTCCTGCTTCTTCTGCCATTTTTACCATCCAGTATGCGGCCCTATCCTTTACAGAACCAAATGGATTGTAAAATTCTAGTTTAGCAAAATACTGTGTTTGATTTTTTGAAAGTGATTCTAGTGGTACCATTGGAGTGCCACCAATTTTTATAGACATCCCGACATCTTCCAATGTTTCTGCCAAGGAATTATTTCACCTTTTTAATGGTAAACTCTAGGTCCTTGTCTGTTTTTTTAATTCCGATTAATTGATGACCCATTCTATTTACCCATCGCGATATGTCTTCTTCTGACGCAGGATCGTCTGCAGTTATTCTTAGAATATTTCCTACAGCCATTCTTTCCATCTCTATCTTTGTTCGAAAGACAGGCTCTGGACAGAACATACCGCGTACGTCAATTGTTTTTGTTGGAGTTAATTCTGAAATATCGGTCACCTGTACCCCAAAAAGTGCTCACGCGATATTAAAATCTATTCATACATGCAAGAAGATATTGTCATCTAAGAATCATTGGCAGTATTGCACGCAGGTTTCTTTCATACAAAACAGTATGATCCTGATCCTTGAAGTTTATCTTGTTTGAAAGTTTTGTAATCAAGCGCACTGCAACTTTGTATGCCGTAGTCCACACAATGCTGTTTGGGTTTGATTCAAAGGCATTTATCAAAAATCGGCACACCCCTGTCAGGTGAGGGTGATATTGTTGAAAATAGACAATGATGTCCTCTTTAGAATTTTCAATTTTGTATAGAGCATGTGCAATCATTTCTCTGCTTGTAATATATCCAGTTTCACTTATGGTGATTTTCCCATGTCGTAATGCATACAAGATGTCATCCAAGTTATTTTCAGAATCAACTAGATTGATGCACCTGCCAAGTGTAGATGCAACATGGGAATCACTTCCAGATACTTCAATGAGGTTGTTTGCTTTGGCAAAGTGATAAGCTCGGAGGTTAGAGTACCTGTCCACATTATTGCTGTTAAAGACCTCAATCAAATCACATAGTACTGCGTTTTCCCTCAATCCATTGCTTAATCCAAACGGATGTGGCGCACAGGAGACTGCCCCCTGTGACTTTATTTTATCAAGAGTCTCTCCCAGGCTTGCTCCAGGTTTTATGGTTTCATTAAGACCAAATGCAAGAACATGTATTCCCTGATCAGTTGTTACTTCTTCTCCAGGATACACTTTGATCTTTTTGTATTTTTCATGGTTTTCCCGATATTCCAAAAGTGAGCTGTATCCATTTAGCGTATTGTGGTTTGTAATAAAAAAGGCATCAAGTCCTATTTCATGTGCCATCTCAAGCTGTTCTCTTACAGTCACCCCGCAATCATATGGAGTCTCTTTTGGTCCAAGTTGAAAGTTTGAAAATTCGTTATGGCAGTGCAATTCGATTTTTAATCCGGCCAATGTTTATCGAATCCATCAATCTATGCATATAATCTTTGTTTCTAAAATTATTACTCATCTGAACAGATCAAGAGATTTGACACGCAGTAGATCTTCTAGCTTTCCATCTTTTTTGTCAAACTTGTAGTTTCTTACAATTGCAATTGGCGTATGCAGTGTTTTTCCCCTAACTAGTTCGCTTGCAGAACATATTTCATCTGCTATTGCAATTGCAGTTACCCTAAGAACACGTCTGAAACTATCTTGTTTTCCCTCATAGTCAATCACAGAAGATATTCCTGATACGCCTATTGCAACATCGGTTTGTCCTTCTCGAAAAGGCCTTCCAAATGTATCAGAGATTATCACTGCGACATTTTTCCCAGTCTTGGTTTTTATTTTTCGTCTTAGTTTGAGTGCAGAAGCATCAGCATTTTTTGGAAGAAGTGTAGCAAATCCTTGTTCCATATTGCTTTCATCAATTCCGGCATTTGCACAGACAAGACCGTGGTGTGTCTGTGATATTATGATGCCATTTTTCATGCGGATTATTCTTTTTGTTTCGTCAAGTATAAGCTGAACAATCCTAGGATCCTTTTTGTATGCACTAGCAATTCCCGTTGCAAGAAGCGTTGGCCTAATTTTGGATAGGTCAATCTTTTGTCCCTCTTGTTTTGAGATGATTTTTTGAGTAAACACCAAAATGTCCCCATTTTTTATTTTCTTTCCATCCTTTGTCTTTAGCAGCATGGCAACTAGATCATCGCCGCATTCTACATCTTTAGAAATCTTGACAGGAATTATCTGCAATGACATGTTACAAGGTTTAATTTTTACTGCTTAAAATGATATCCCACTTAGGATTTGATATTTAGGCCATAGTGCTTGTTGATAAGACCTATGAGTTTTGATAGATCCTTTTCTTCCAGTGTGACAGTTGCCAGCTCCTTTACCATGTCTTGAGCCCTAAATGCGACTCCCAGACCACAGATATCAAACAACTTGATATCATTTGCGCCATCGACCACCACCACAATGTTCTCTTTTTTTTCCTTCCATTCATTTATTTTTATGATTGCAGACTTGGCTTTATCAGAGTCAACTTCGATTGTTACACCATCAAGTTTTCCATCCTTGAACAGCAACTCATTTGAGAAAACATAATCCAAGTCCAGTTCTTCTTTTAGCCTATCAGTCATTATTGTAAATCCTCCAGATACGGCCATAATCTTCCACCCTGCAGCCTTCAATGCCCTACAAGCTTCTTTTGCGCCAGTCATTATTTTCAGCGAGTCAGAGACTTCTTTGCATGTTTGATAATCTATTCCGCGGAGAAGTTCAATTCTTTTTTTTAGTCCGTTTTCCCAATTTATTTTTCCTTCAATTCCTTGTCTTGTGATGGCCCAAATTTCATCTTGTTTGTTAATTTTTTCGGCAAGTATTGGGAGAAATTCTGCATCAAGTAATACACCTTCAACGTCAAAGATTGCTAACATCAGTTTCTTCTTTCACCCACAAATCAGATTATATTAATCTTAAGTGATTGTCAGATCTTTTTACCACTAGTAATATATTCAAGCTTCTCAGGTTGTAGAATATGGCTGAACTTCCACACAAATATGAAGTCCCAGTAAAAGTTGTTGCAAAAGCAATCAAGCTTTCTGATCAAACCAAAGAAGAACTCAAGTCATCAGGAATGATGGATGACAAGGGAAAACTCAAACTAAAAGGTGTCAGTCCAAAAATGCTCAAGCGCATGAAAGAAGAAGCAGTAGACTGTCCAGTTATCAAAAACGAACTGCCTTTCATCCAATGTTTTGTGTGCCCTAACTTCCAAAGCAGGGTATCAGGACAAGTTCTTTGCAAAGGCGATCCACTCTAAAAAAATCAGAAAGCTCATTAGTGTAACTAAAAGAAAGATTGGAATTGAGCAAAGAGATAGGAATTACAGTTAAGAAAAGTGAAAATTTTAGCGAATGGTATACACAAATAGTACTAAAGGCCCACCTTGCAGATTATGCGCCGGTAAAAGGTCTGATTGTTCTAAGACCATATGGATATTCAATATGGGAGTCACTCAAAACATCACTTGACCAAAAATTAAAGGCAACAGGGCACGAGAATGGCTTTCTCCCAGTACTCATACCAGAATCATTGCTAAGCAGAGAATCTGATCATTTTGCAGGATTTACACCAGAAGTGTTTTGGGTCACCCATTCAGGCGAAACAGAAATCGGCGATAGGCTTGCACTAAGACCAACCTCGGAAGCATTGGCATATTCGATGTATTCAAAATGGATAAAGAGTTGGAGAGATCTTCCACTAAAAATTAATTTTTGGAATACTGCACTTAGAGCAGAGATAAAGGCAACCAAACCATTTCTTAGAACATCAGAATTTTTATGGCAAGAGGGACATACAGTGCACACTACACAAGAAGAAGCAGAGAAGGAAGTCATGGAAATACTAGAAATGTACAAAAAAACAGTAGAAGAAGAGCTTGCAATACCAGTAATCACAGGTAGAAAAAGTGAGAAGGAAAAATTTGTCGGTGCAGTATACACCACAACGATGGAATCAATCATGCCAGACGGCAAGGCTTTGCAGATGGGAACGTCACACTTTTTGGGCCAGAACTTTTCAAAACCATTTGACGTAAAATTTTTGGACAAGCAAAACGTTGAGACATTTGCTTGGCAAACATCATGGGGAGTATCATGGCGTTTGATTGGAGCACTCATCATGATCCATGGTGATGACAAGGGACTAGTTTTGCCACCAAGAGTTGCACCAATTCAAGTAGTTATCGTACCAATATACTATTCACCGCAAGACATGGAGATTGTGCTCAACAAGGCATCAGAGATTAAACAGGTTTTGGCAAAACACAACCTGCGTGTACACATGGATGTAAGAGATGAGGTGACTCCAGGATACAAGTTCCACGATTGGGAGATGAAAGGTGTCCCATTAAGAATAGAGATAGGTCCAAAAGACATTGCAAAGGGGAAAATGGTTCTTGTGCGCAGAGACAACCTCAAAAAAACTGATCTTGCATTTGAAAATACAGAAGATGGCATCCTTACGGCGCTAGATGAAATCCAGCAAACGCTCTTTGAGAATGCCAAAAAATTACTAGAAGAAAAAACACTCCAAGTCACAGATCTTGAAGTTTTCAAATCAGAGATGGAAAAGGGTGCTTTTCTTTATTCTCCATGGTGTGGGCAGGCAAAATGTGAAGAGATCATCAAAGAATCAACGGGAGCAGATATTAGAGTAATTCCATTTGATGCAAAAAAAGAAGATGCCAAATGCATCGTGTGCCAAAACGCAAGCAAAACATATGCAATTTTTGCAAGAAGTTATTGACAATGATATCAGGGAAATCATGACAATCAGACATTATACCATACCAAGTGGATTGTGATTACTAGATGTCTGGGACAAGCTCATATCGTGATAGAATTTACATAATCAAGGACATCATACTCATATTGGTTCAATACGGAGAGCTCAACCAGACAGCCCTTGTCAGCTTTTGTGGGCTGAACCTGAAAAAACACAAGTCAATACTTGATGAACTTGAAGCAAACAATCTCATTCAAAGTGAGGAGAGACATCTTGGAAAGCGCATCATTACAATATACAAGCCAACTCCCAAAGGAATCGAATTTTGTAAAACAATCTTAGATCCTTATGAAAATCTATTTCCAAGAAAAAAGAGCGATACAGAGAAAAAAGAAATCTAGTCAGAGTCTAGGCCGTATTGTGACGCAATTTTTTTGTCAATGTCGTCTTTTTGCTGTTTGTATTCATTGTACTTTTTATTCCATGACTTTAGTGTCGTGTATTGTCTAAATCCAGTTATCATCCAGCCCACTGAAATTGCAATGATAACACCAAGCAAGATGCTCAAGGCAACCCCAAAGTCATATTCGCGTTCAAGTACAATGAAGAAATGCTGATGAGTTATCAGAAATATTGAGAGCCCTATTGCAAAAGGCGCCAAGATAAAACCAGAGATTGACACACCAAGAAGAATACGACGTATTTCGAGAATTTTTGCAATGAAATTATCCATCAAGTCAAGTATATCAAGACGAGAGGTGTGTACCTTGTCTTCACTCATAAATTGAGCCTCCGTGTTTGAAGCTGATGGATTTTTGAAAGAAAGTTTTGTCAGTCAAATTTACGGATCCACTGTTATGGTGCCCTTCATTTCAGGATGAAGTATGGAATAATATGAATAGGTACCCTCCTTGTCTGCAAGGAAGTTTATGGTTTGTGCTTCAAAGTACTTCAAGTGTCTTGTATGAACATTGAATGCATCGATGTTTAGGTCCTGCTCTGAGTTGGTATCCTTGTCTTCATTTATCACATGTAATGCAACAAGTGTTCCTTTTGGAATATGTATTGCTGGATCAACATTAGTACTAGAGATGGTCTTCTTTCCAGTTTTAGTTGATTGTTCATCATAGTAATACCCTTGATCATTGTGAGTTGCCAATATGTAGACATTAGAAGCTGTTGCAAACACAGGGTGATCTACATTTACTGGAATTGCAGTGATCCAGAGATAGTATACGCCGCCTGCAATAACTGCGGCAATAACTGCAACGGTAATTATCATACCTTTAGAAACCGGACTAGGCTTGGCCTTATTCTTCTGTTTCTTTACCACGGTGAAATTAGTGACTAGTGTGTATATTTATGTAATGATTACCAAAGTTTAGCAAAATATAATACTGAAAAATCAAATTGTTACCTCGATTTACTTGATGGAACAATTGATAGTAAAAGATAATATTTCGATTCAGAGTATTTTGGGAGGGATTTCAATATGAGAAAACTTGAGACTATACTAATTGGAGTAGTCATCGTACTTGCAGTTACAGTCATGTTACAATTTAGCAATGGCATGTTATTGAGTGGCCTATCACAGGCAACCGTACAAGGCCCACCAGGACCTCAAGGTCCACCTGGGCCACAAGGGCCACCTGGACCTGCAGGATCTGCCGGAACATCAAACCCAGGTGCACTAGACTCTACGCTTTCCGGCATCTTCAAGAATACTGAAAATTCAGTAGTACAGATAACAAGCAAGGTATCATCAGTAGACAATAACGTCATAATTAATGGCCAGCCGCTTGAAAGCCAATCGACAAGACTTGGTTCAGGGTTTGTCTATGATAAAGATGGAAGGATAATTACCAACAATCACGTAGTGGAAGGATCAAAGACAGTAAATGTATCATTTATTGACGGAAATACATACACAGCCAAAGTAGTAGGAACCGATCCTGGAAACGACATTGCAGTCATACAAATAATTGACAACTTTTCTGACGAGACCCTAGTTCCATTAACCCTCAGAGACTCCTCAACCCTTGAGGTCGGACAGCAAGTTATCGCAATAGGAAACCCATTTGGACTCAGCGATACCATGACCACAGGAATAATTAGCCAAATAGGAAGACTGCTTCCAAACGAAAACTCTGCAGGATTTTCGATACCAGATATAATACAAGTTGATGCTGCAATCAATCCAGGAAATTCTGGTGGTCCGTTATTAGATCTAAATGGCAAGGTCATTGGAATGAACACTGCAATCAGTACTAGTACTGGAGATTTTGCCGGAGTTGGGTTTGCAATACCATCAAATGCAATCAGCAGAATAGTTCCAGTCCTGATCAAAAATGGAACATATGCGCACCCATATCTTGGCATATCTGGAAGAAGCATGGATCCAGACTTGTCGCTTGCAAACGGATTGGCCAGGAACTTCAAGGGAGTCATAGTTGAAAGCATAGTAAAGGGAGGACCTGCAGACAAGGCAGGAATAACACCTGCGACACCGGACCAAAACAACATACTACATGGTGGAGACATTATAACTGCAATAGATGGACATCCAATCAAGACAATTTATGATGTAATTGCATATCTTGATGAAGAGAAAAATGTAGGAGACAAGACTACATTAACAGTATACAGGGAAGGAAAAACAGTGGACCTTACTGCCATACTTGGTGCAAGACCAACTCCATCTTCCTAGTTTTCTAGGGAAACATTTTTTGCAATTTTAAAATTATAAGCATCTTTTAGATGGTTCGCACTCTAATTTCATATGCCGTGTTGAGCCTAGAAATCATACTAGAATAGATGAGTTCAATGTGAATGCGGCATCTCCGGCTGCGATGAGTGTGATAGCCCATGGATATCCCCCGTCTACATATGGATAACAAGGGAATCATAATATAGGACAATATAGTGTAATTATGGTATATGTACCATAATATTATGGCATTATTACCATACTCGGTGAATATATGCTAGATGTAGAATTTAGGATATTAGATGTCCTCACAAGAGAGATAGGAAATTCACTGTCGATAAATAAAATAGCAGAAAAGGTCAAGACATTGTACGGTAGTGGAGACTACAAGAATATCCATGTTGCAATAAACAACATGAACAAGGATAAAACCATCATACTAGACCAAGCAGGGAACACATCCATAGCAAGTATCAATTTTGCAAACTATTTGATAATAGATCTTCTGTCGGAAATGGAACTTAGAAAAAAGCGAGACTTTCTACAAAACCGTCAAGAGATGCAGATGCTCATGTTAGAACTTGACACATATCTATATGATCAAGATCTAATACAATCAATATCTTTAATCACTCCTGAGCGTAATGCAAAACTAAACAAAGCAGAATTTCTGGTACATTTAAAAAAATCAAATAATAGGAAAATAGTTTATGAAACAAAACTGGGTATCTACACCATGCTAAATCATTTGCAAATGATCCACACTATGCGAATAGATGCATTAGTGTTAGAAGACAATGAAGTTTCTGATCTTGCAAAATCAAATGAAGTAAATCCAGTACGAGAAATGTTTTATGATAAAATAACCGTATTTAGTTCACAGAACTTTTGGCTCTGGATGAGAAATGAAATCATAAAGGGAGCAAGGATAAAGACGGAGGAAACTCAAACTCATCCAGCAAAGATATCTGAAGAAGACTTGGTGTACAATCTGGCACGATTTGGATATACAGAATTTGGTCCAAAGATAAAGGAAGGTAAACAAATTTGCATAGAATACGCAATAGCAGCTATGATGTTTAGTAAAGATGCAAGACGCATTGATGCCATTACAATAATACTTGCAAAGAATACCAAAAGCACAAACTATGACCTCCTATTGTTTATCTCACGAAAATACGGGTTTGCTGAGAAAATCCTTGGCATAATGAAATCATTGAGGAATATAGTAGCACACACTAAGATGGTAGTTGAAGAGCCCATTAGATTACTTGAAGCCATGAATATAGAAGAAATGAAGGCCGATGAAAAGAGAATGAAAGACAGGTTGAAGGTATATCATGTCACTTGATAACACAAAACTACTGGATTTCCTAGACGAGATTGAAAAAGAGCTAACCCGTGAGATAATGATAGTTGCAGTAGGGGGAACTGCTATGACACTTTTCAAGGCCAAACCTTCTACAATAGATGTTGACTTTACAATACCAGATCCATATTATGATGATTTTCAGATTGCCTTGAAAATTGTGCAGCCTGGATTTCAAGTAGATGCTTATCATCACTGCATGGTGTTTGTTACTTCCTTGCCTGAAGATTATGTGAAAAGAAGTAAAAAAGTCAAAACTAATCTAAAAAAGATAGAACTTAGGACGTTACACCCTATTGATATCATAGTCACAAAAATTGCTAGACTTGACGAAAGAGATGAGCAAGACATTAAATCCTGCATGAAAAAATTCAAAATAACAAAGAATCAAATTGTAAAGCGTGCCAGCAGGATTCCTTCACTTGTCCATGATAAAACATTCCAAACTAATCTGAAAAGATTCCTAAAAAGATCAAGCAAGACTTAACATTCTTACAAAAGCAGGTCCCAAATAACGACCGAGATGGGTACTGAATCCCCCGATGTAGATGTAATCGGGTTTGAAATTATTTCATTTGTATCCGAGTCTTATCCAACTCAAACTGTGATTTTAAAATTCCACATCTTATCATTTGCTTTTTTTATCCCAATACGTGGACCAGACAAGATTTCAGATTTTTTTATTTCCATCCCCTCAGTTACATAAAGGCTAGATCTTTTAGTGAGGTCTTCACCATACTCTTTTTTTGTTATATTCAATGCCTGAGTCAGCTTGGCAGGGCCATTTGTAAGATTAGAAATATCACTAGTTTTTCTCTGCCTTGACATAAAGTCCACCCCTTTTTTGGGCACAAGTGAGCGTATCAGAACTGCACCTGCTTCATAATCAGGGCTACGTGCCACTGCATTTACGCAGTAATGCATGCCATATGTAAAATAGACATAGGCCCTCCCCACCTGGCCAAACATTGCCTTGTTTCTCTCAGTCAGGCCTCCGTATGTGTGACTTGCAGGGTCATCTTTGTATCTATATGCCTCAGTTTCAACAATTATTCCAGATATGATATTTCCATCAATTTTTCGAACCAGTATTTTTCCCAACAGATCCCGGGCAACATCAACTGTATCTTTATCATAAAATGAACGAGCAAGTATTGTCATTGTGAAATTTCTACGTCCAAACCCTTTCTTAATTTATCCAAAGATTTGGCAAGAAATACAAAGTCATCTTTTAGAACCTGCCTGAGCCCAGGATTGTATATTATTGCAGCAGGATGGACAGTGACAAAATAAAGCTGGCCGTTGTTTTTTACAATCTTGCCACGGTTTTTTGTTATCTCTTTTCCATCAAGCAATGAGTTATACGCAGTGTTTCCCAGTATACAGATTATTTTTGGTTTCAATATATCAAGCTCTTCAGAAAGATACGGCCTACATGCCATGCGCTCTTCTGCGATAGGTTGTCTGTTATTTGGAGGCCTGCACTTTACAACATTTGTGATATACACCTGATCCCTTGCAAGTCCGGCATATTCAAGTGCCTCAGAAAGAATTTGTCCAGCAGTTCCCACAAAGGGTTTTCCTTGGAGATCTTCATTTCTTCCAGGAGCTTCGCCTACAAAAATTATGTCAGAGTTTTCATTTCCCATGCCCGGCACTGCATTTGTTCTTGTTTTTGACAAGTTACAATTAACGCAAGATATTACCCTGTTTTTTACATCATTTAATTTTGTAGACATTATGTTGCCACACTTTTTACAATCGACTTGCCACGTATATGTGGACCGCCATTACCCATTCGCATTATTTGCATTGGATCACCCTTTCCGCAGTTTGCAATTGGCCTTACCGTAAAATCTTTTCCACGCGCATCAATTGATTCAAAAAATTCTGGCGAGTTTCCCATCACTATCACATCACGCAATAATTCACCTAGTTCACCGTTCTCAATTTTTTGCGCATACTGGCATGAGATGCTCCAGTTATACCTCATCATGTCTATAGATGGTATTTTCATGTTACAGATCAAAAACCCATTTTTTACGTCTTTTATCATCTCATCAGGATTCCAGTTTCCAGGTGCAATGCACGTGCAAGCCATTCGTACAAGCGGCATAAACGAGTATCCCGTTGCCCTCATAGAGGAATTTGGGACAGTGTCAAACTGTGATGCAGTCTCCCTGCTTTGCATATGACTTGACAGATTTCCATCCTCTACCAATATTTTTTTTGTTGCAGGTACACCCTCATCGTCATACTTGTACCACCCAAGACTAGATGGAATTGTGGGATCATCAATAACATTTAGTTCAGAAGATCCAATTTTGGTTCCAAGTTTTCCTGCCCACCATGCACCACCAGCCCATGCCATCTCTTTTCCAAGAACTCTATCAGCTTCAGACGGATGGCCCAAAATTTCATGCGCAAGCAATGCAACAAAGTCTGGATTCATGACAACAGTAGCCTTTTCTTCTTTTACCGTTTTTGCGTCAAGCAGCGCATCTGCTTTTTCAGAGATTGACTTTGATACATCAAGTATGTCATTTTCTCCGGTTATCATTTCAAGACCACCTCTTCCTCCCTCAGTTGTATTAACAGATTCTGTCAATCCACAATAATGTGCTGTAGCAGTAAGGTTTGCCATAACATCAGCAAAGTTTTGAGTGATTTTTGATCCTTCACTGTTTGTAAAATACTTGTGAAATTCATCGTGGTGTATGGATACTGTTGACTTGATTATTCTTTTTTTGTCATGAATTATTTTGTCAGATTCAAGACCAATTTTTACCATCTCTTCAACATCTGGCTCAACTTGTATCTTGAAATTTATCTTGTCGGTAAATGTGCGAGCCTCTGCAAGTTTTACTTTGTGCTTTTTAGATTCTGAATAATATCTTGCAGCCTTGACCGTATCCATAATGTTTGCCTTTATTGTATCAAATGATTTTGGATAAGAGACAGAATAGAATCCCCATGCTCCATTCACCAAGACCCTTATTCCCAGGCCAGAATCGCTAGACGAGACAAAGTTTTCAACCTCGCCATTTTCTATTACAAATCCCCTAGTGGACATAGATTCTGCCCTGACATCGCAATATTGCGAACCTGCATCAAGTGCAATTTTGATTGCCTTATCAGCATAATCTTCTAGCGACATGTCAAGGACTTTCTAGATCAGGTTCATTCCTATATTGGTGTTTTACTTGCATCAGATTTTGGAATTGTAAAGGAGAATATTGTTCCCTGAGGCACATTACTTTGCATCCATATTGTACCTCCATGAGCTTCTACAATTCCTTTGCATATGGACAATCCAAGACCACTTCCTCCCTTTTCTCTTGTACTAGTAGTATCAACCTGGTAGAATTTTTTAAAGATCTTGTCTTTTGCACCAGACGGTATGCCCCTGCCATTATCCTTGACAGATACCACAACCTCGTTTTGTTTTTCTTCAAGCGATACTTCGACTTTTCCAGTTTTGGGAGAAGTTGCCTTTAAGCTATTTTTAATCAAATTTGTAAGCACCTGCTTTATTCGGTCATCATCATAAAATGCATAGATGTCTTTTTTTGGACCATAACTAAGTGAGATGTCATCAGAAATTGCATTTGGTAATATCCCAAGTATTGTTTTTTCCACAGTGTCTTTGAGATTATTTTTTTCTTTTTTGATTCTAAGTTGACCTAGTTCAAGTTTCTGCGCATCAAGTAAATCAGATATGAGTTGCAACAAAGTAGAAGCACTGGAGCTAATGATTTGTAGTCTCTCCTTTTGGGTGGAATTTAGTGGTCCAAGATGTTCACCAAGCAATATGTCAGAATAACCCTGAATTGGTACAAGCGGAGTTTTCAGTTCGTGTGTAACCATTGCAAGAAATTCATCTTTTGCAATCTCAATCTTCTTTGCCTCTTCTTCTTTTTCACGGATTGTTAAAGACATTGAGTTGAAGGTTTGAGCTAGCTCACCAATCTCATCTTTTGCATCATAATTGATTTTATCGCCATAAATGCCCTCTTTGACACGGCTGATGGCCTTTATCATAGTAGCAAGAGGGGATAGAGATTTTCTAATCGACAGTACAACTACTACAAACACTACAATGTCTGCAATTACAAATAATTGTACTATGAGGACTTTATCATGTAATTGAGAATCAATCATTCCGTTCCATTGATCCACAAAGTCAGTTGTGGCGCTAAGCAATACGTTTCTTTGAGAATTTAATTTAGTCAGTGCCGCTCCAAAGTCTTTTGACAGCAACGTATTTGATTCAATGTAGATTAGTTTTGCTTTGACAGATTCCCAGAGAGGGTCAATCTGTCGCAGGGAGTCAGAATTTTGTCGTGGAATTTCTTGTAATGTTTCAGGTGTGATTCCATAGCTTGCATATATTGGATCATCAAGCGGTAACCCTTCTAATTTTTTCAGGTCAGCATCAAATAGTACTCGGTCTTTTTTCAATGACGACGAGACATTGCCGCCCTCACCGATTGAATACAACAATGTTTTTTCCCCAATATCTTTTGCAACGTCTATCATCTCAAGTGCAATGATTTTGTGTCGATTATAATTTCGGTCCAATGGTGAAAGATCATTTTCAATTCCGTTTGCAAGTGAGATCAAATCACCATTTTTACGAAGTGTATATGTCAGTCCATCTTTGACTTTGGAATCAAAAATGGTGTCTTGTTTTATCTTTTCTGCATCTTCCTTATATGGAATCCAAGCCTCACCAACTTTTTCATATGCTGGCTGTAGTTCAGATGGAACTGGAACTACATTGAGCCCATCAATGTTTCCTCCAACTCCAAGTCGTGTATATGTATTATCAAAATCAGCTAGTTGGTTAGCCATAGTTATTCTGTCACCTTCATTACCACTTGCAATTGAATTTGCTGTACCACCTATTCTTTCAACTATTACCTTGAGATCACTTGCATAGCTAATAGAGTGTAAAACATCCTGATTCTGTTGTGACGTAAATATGAGAAGGTAAAAGTTGATGGCAGATACTCCAATTATCACTGCAAGCAAAAGGTACGTCTTTTGGGTAAGCTTCACAAAGAAAAAAAAGACAGTGGACGGGTATAAAAGTTAGTATAAAAGATATCTAGCAAGTGGTTAAAATGTCTGACGAGTTTCTCAGGATTGCAAGACAGGAAATACAAACAGAGATAGACAATTTAAAAGACATTTTTCTGATTTGTACTAATGATGAACAACTCTATGAAAAATCAATAGACATTGAGAAACACATGCACAAGATCAAGGGATTGGCGCCCATGATGAGACAAGAAAAAGTGGGCGAGATTGCAAGAATAAGCGATATAATTTTGAAGCATGTTACAAGTCAGGGCATGCTGAAGGGTTCGCATGATATGATTTTATCAGCGGTGCAAAAGATGTCTGGCATTTTCAGTGGACAGGCAGGTGTCGAAGTAGACGATTTTAAAAAGATTGTAAAAGATACATATCCTCAGATTTTAGGATTTTAAAGCACACTCGTGATTATATATCACATATTCTGTAAATTCACCATGGCCAAGGTAATGATAATTGATGACTCTGATGCCATACGGATGGTCTTAAAGGACATACTGGTGATAGGTCAACACAGTTTGGTTGCTGAGCTGCCAAGCGGCATTGGAGCCCTAGAAGAATACATCAAATCAAGTCCAGACATTGTACTGCTTGACATGGCAATGCCAAAAAAAGATGGTCTTGCAGTGCTCAAAGAAATTATGGAACGCAATCCAAAAGCAAAGATAATCATGATCTCTGCCAGTGACAACCAAGAGACTGTCAAAGATTGCATCGGTGCGGGGGCTAGTGCATATATTTTAAAACCGTTTAATTTTCAAGACGTGCTAAATATTATCAACCAAGTTGCAAAATCATAGATTGGTCAGCTTGTATCCGGTACTTGTAACCCATTTTGCCTTTTCTAATGGAAATCTGTTGCTGCATTTTACGCAGATATAGTCTTGTGACGGATCAGAGAACTTGTCTCCACAGTCATTGCACATGTAATAGTTATCAATAGATTTGTAATCGACTCCAAGAATTTTTATCTCCTTTTTACATTTTGGGCATTTGTTCTCTTTGTATGAATCCTCAACTGAGACATTACCACACTTGAAATGCTCTATTAATTTTCCTTGAACAAAATTTGTACTGTTACATGCAGGACAGAAAAAGTTTGGAAGAATTCGTATAGAACTACATTGTGTGCATGAGACTTCTTTTATCTCTGAGATCTTCATTATCTTTGACTCGCTTTCAAGCTGTAAGAGGTATTTTTCTAGCAATTCATTTTCCGTTTTAGCATATTCTGCTAGCCTTGCAAAACTTATCCTTGAAGAGGATTTTAGGTGCAAAAGTATCCTCTCAAGATCGTCCGATGATGTTTCTTTAATAATTGATTGTTCTTTTTCCAGTGTCTCAAAGATGCTTTTTAGGTTTTCATATCGGATTGGTTTTTCAATATACAAGTAAGCCCCTCCCCTTAGGGCATTTTTTATTTGCTCATCAGACTTGGAATCAGCTGTTTCAAGAATGATTTTTGCATCAGGGCGTATTCTAAAGATGCTTGCCATCACCTCATTTGCATTCATATCAGGAAGGTGAAAGTCCAGTAGAACTATGGGTCGTTTTCCAGCAGTCTCAAGATCAGAAAATGCCTGGATTCCGGATTTGCCAGTATCAGATGTAGTGACATTTTCATATCCTAATTTTTTTAAAAAATCTTTTAGCAAAAGAGCAATAGCCACACTATCTTCAATTATTAGAATATCATTTTTACTTCGGCCCATACGCTATGTTTCTGTGTATACTATATTATTCTTAAACCACAGTTATGGTTAAAAGGTGCCAGAAACGAGTACACGTGTGGAAAAATACGTAGTAGATACAAGCATCATAATTGACGGAGAAATTACTAAATTAATAGAAGCAGGGATTCTCACAAACTGCGAAATAATAATTCCTGTTGCTGTTTTAGATGAATTACAATCACAGGCGTCTCAGCACAAGGACTATGGCTTTGTAGGACTAGAGGAGATCAAAAAAATTCGAGAATTAGCAGAGAAGAACAGCATAACCCTAAGATTTGAAGGTGAGCGACCAAGCATGGACGACATCAAGCTTGCAAGACATGGCAGAATTGACGCAATAATAAAAGATATTGCAAAAAAGAATGGTGCCACGTTTTACACTGCAGACTATGTCCAGGCACTAGTCGCACAGGCAGAAGGGGTAAAGACAATGTATTCAAAACCCCAGATCAAAACTTCAGACCTAGAGTTTGAAAAATACTTTGACAGTACAACGATGAGCATCCACCTAAAGGAGGGAACATTTCCACTTGCAAAGAAAGGAAAACCCGGAGCATTTTCTCTTGCAACAATTGGAGAGACCACACTTACAAAAGAATACTTGGAAGGAATTACAAGTGAGATACTTGAAGTATCAAGGGCCACACAACTTGGCATCATTGAAATATCAAAGTCTGGCACGCTTGTAATCCAATACAAAGATTTCAGGGTTGTTGTTACCCATGCCCCATTTTCAAATGGCTATGAGATTACAATAACACATCCAATTGTAAAAATGTCACTTGAACAATACACAATTTCTGAAAAATTAATGCAACGTCTCTCTGAAAAGGCAGAAGGAATACTCATTTCAGGATCACCAGGCTCTGGAAAAAGTACGCTTGCATCAAGCCTTGCAGACTATTATTCAAACAAAGGCAAGATAGTAAAGACATTTGAATCTCCAAGAGATCTCCAGGTAGGCAAGCAGGTAACACAGTATACGCACCTTGAGGGCAGTTTTGAAAATGCTGCAGACATTCTTCTTTTGGTAAGACCAGATTATACAATATTTGACGAGGTTCGAAGGTATCAGGATTTCAGAGTATTTTCAGACCTAAGACTTGCAGGAGTAGGCATGGTAGGAGTGGTTCATGCACATGCACCGCTTGATGCAATACAGAGATTCATAGGAAAAGTTGAGCTTGGAATGATTCCACACATACTGGATACTGTAGTCTTTGTAAAGGCAGGACAGATCTCCAAAGTGTACGAACTAGAGTTCAAGGTCAAAGTTCCAACTGGAATGACAGAGCAGGACTTGGCAAGGCCAGTAATTGAGGTCAGAAATTTCGAGGACCACAACCTAGAATATGAAATCTACACATATGGTGAAGAAAACATTGTCATCCCAATATCAAAAGAAAGTAAAAGTGGCGGCATTGAAAAATTAGCAGAGGCAAAAATCCGGGACACCATACGAAGATTTGATTCAAACGCAGAGATAGAAATTTTGTCAAACAATAGCATACGAGTGCGAGTTGACAAGGAGTCAATACCTGCAATAATTGGCAGGGGAGGTGCTACAGTAAATGATCTTGAAAAGACACTTGGTGTACACATTGACGTAGAGCCAAAGGAGGGGGGATCGTCAAGAGGCGGAGAATGGTTTGAAATGTCAGAGTCAGGAAACAACTTTGTTTTAGAAGTAGACATTTCAAAATCTGGAATGGATGCAGACGTTTACGTCAATGACAGAAACATCACGTCAACTCGAGTTGGAAAAAACGGCAGGATAATAATTCCTAAAAAATCTTCAGCAGGCAAGAGGCTGATAGGTGCTGTAATGTCAAAAGACGATATCAGGATAACAGTGCACGACTAGCTACTGGAAACTATCAAGAACTTTGGGATTTGATTTTAAGAACGTAACAAGTTTTCGTAGTTGTTTTATTGTCTGAGGATTTAGGTGATGTTCCATTCCTTCTACATCTTGGCTTGCAATTTCATGGTTTATCCCAAGCAACTTGAAGAATTCAAGCAATGTGCCATGTTTCTGGCGTACTGCATCTGCCAAGGCTGAACCTTTGGCAGTAAGGTTGATTCCGCGATATTTCTCATATTCCAGGTACCCGCCTTCTGCAAGCTTTTGGAGCATCTTTGTAACAGACGGGGCGCTGACTGTAAGATACCGTGATATGTCAAGCGTGTTTGCGTACCCCTTGAGCTCTACAAGCTCAGATATGACCTCTAGGTAGTCCTCTATCCTAGAATAGTCTGTTTTTGCCGATTTATGCGCCTCTTTTATGGATTCTAGCCTCTCAGCACGTTTTTCTTTCATGTTTTTGTTAAGTACGACACGAAATCATATAACCTAATCTCTTGATCAGAAATGTTCACCCAGTTGTGATTGATCTTTTGCATGGAGTCTTAACTATTTTTTCAAAAATGAGGTGTGCATGGATGAGGGAGCAAGGCAAGGTATTGATAAAATAAAGAAAGTACGAGATTCCCTTCACAGAAGAGCCAAAATTTACTCGGAACTTGGAAAGATAGATGACAGAGGTACTGCGCGCGCCCTAGGTTCTCTCCAGAGAGCACCGGCGCCAGGAAAAAAGATTACAAAAATAGGATTCATTTTCCTTCTTTCGCCAGATCCATTTACTACACCCCTTGGCATTCCAATGATAATTGCAGGAAAATACCTGGAAAAAGTGTACAATGGTGCAACCATAAAAGACGTGGGTCAGGAGACAAAGAACTTTTTCAGTGATTATTCACATCTAAAAAACAAGATGAGTTAAGATTCAAAACTCTTCTTTATTTTTTGCATTAGTATTTATCTAGAGATTGACACTAGTTTTTTGTGGCAACAAGGGCCCAAGTTTTAATTCCGATTGCAATTGCTGCAGTAATAATTGGCATAGTAGGAGTTTTTACAATTCCTGCAGATTCCAAGCTTGCCGAAGTCAAGTTTCCAAGGGGAACAATCAAGCTTGACAACAAAATGCTTGACGTGCAGATTGCAGAGACAGATGCACAGAGGGTAAGAGGACTCATGTTTCAAAACGAACTTCCAGATGATCAGGGGATGATATTTGTATTCAGTCAAGAACAGGTTGTACCAATATGGATGCTAAACATGCAGTTTCCATTGGACATAATTTGGTTTGACGCAGACGGAAATGTCATACACATTGCAAAAAATGTTCCGCCATGCAAGTCTGCACTTGAGACTGTAACATGCACAGTTCAAAACGCAGACGGCAAAAAGGCAAAATATGTTTTAGAAGTAACAGGTGGGTTTACTGACAAGTTCCACATTACTGAGAACTCAAAGATGCAGATAATTTCAATCTAGGATTTTTTGAGAGTTTGTTTTAGTTCTGCAAGCGCTGTCTTGATCTCGTCAACTGATGCCTCATCCTCTAGCGTGCTCACATCGCCAATCTTTTCATCCTGTGCTATTGCTTTTAGCAATCTTCTCATTATTTTTCCACTTCGTGTCTTTGGAAGCCTTGCAACAAAATACAATTGATCAGGCGATGCAATTGGTCCTATTGTTTTTCTGATATGTGATACAAGATCTTCTTTTAGTTGCGGTGTTGGTATGGCACCATCTTTTAGAACAACAAATGCAATGATGGACTCACCTTTTACTTCATGTGGTATACCACACACTGCAGCCTCTGCAACAGCCTTGTGCGATACTAGACTACTTTCCAGTTCTGCAGTGCCAAGCCTGTGGCCTGCCACCTTTAGCACATCATCTGCCCTTCCAAGCATCCAGATGTATCCATCCTTGTCTTTTATTGCATAATCTCCTGCATAGTACATGTTCTTGTATTTTGACCAGTAGACTGTCTTGTATTTTTCATCATCGCCCCACAATGTAAGAAGCATTCCAGGCCATGGCTTTTGCACTACAAGATATCCCTTGGAATCAGGAGGCGCTTCTTTTCCATGCTCATCAACTATGGATAGATACACTCCAGGAATTGGTCTTGCTGCAGAACCAGGTTTTAGCGGAATTGTTTCAAGGCCAGGCAGTGGAGATATCATTGCACCTCCTGTCTCGGTCTGCCACCATGTATCAATGATTGGACATTTTTCTTTTCCAATTGTTTTAAAATACCATTTCCACACTTGCGGGTTTATTGGCTCGCCCACAGTTCCAAGCAATCGAAGACTGGACAGGTCATTAGAGTTTGGAAGATCATCGCCATATTTCATAAACATTCGAAGTGCAGTGGGAGTAGTGTACAAAATTGTAACACCATATCGAGAAATAATTTCCCATATTTTTGCAGGAGTGGCATAGTCAAGTGCACCTTCATACATGACCTGCGTTGCTCCATGCATAAGCGGCCCATATACTACATAGCTGTGACCTGTCACCCAGCCAATGTCTGCAGTACAAAAATAAACATCAGTGTCTTTTATATCAAAAATCCACTTGAATGTTGTAAAAATATGTGTAAGATATCCACCTGTTCCATGCAGTACTCCTTTTGGCTTTCCCGTAGTTCCAGACGTGTATAAGATGTAGAGTGGGTG
>JAJSDS010000109.1 GCA_028580875.1 Nitrosotalea sp. | reverse complement strand
TCCATCAGGTTTCCATTGTCAGAATTTAATTCATTGATGAGTAAATTATTAGAACAAAAGCCTGATCTCACAAAAGAGCAGATCGACGAGATGATACAAAGAAAGAAGGAAAAGATCGGTGCAGGATATTTAACAGACCAAGGTGCACTGTTTCTGATAGCATCAGACCTTGGAGTGTCTCTAAGTGAGCCGCTGAAGGTAGAGATGGGTTTGAAGGACCTCTATGTAGGTGCAAAGGAGATTACACTTGCAACAAGAGTGATGAACGTTTATCCAGTAAAACAATTTTCGCGCAAGGACGGCTCCCAGTTCCTCTTGCGTACAATGACAGTTTATGATGGAGATTCTAGAGCGCAGGTAAAGTTGTGGGATGAAAAGGCAAACTTGCCAGGAATTGAGAATCTAAAACCAGGAGACCTAGTCAAGATAATCAAGGCCTATGTAAAATCAGACATGAAGGGAAATCCGATAATCAATGTAGGCTCTGGTTCCAACATAGAACCAAATGGTACCACAAGTACCATACCATCTTTGGATGCAATAACAGATGATGTGAGCAATGTAAAGGAAAACCAGCAGAACTTGGTTGTTACAGGAATTTTGGACGGAAACCTTAGAACAACCGAATTTACAAACTTCAAGGGAGAGCCAGGAAAGTCGTTACAATTAAGACTCAAGGGAAAGGATGGAAACATCGTACGAGTCGTATTATGGAACAAAGATGAAAGCACAATACCAAAGGTTGTAACGTCTGGTGCAAAGACCAGATTGATTGGAGTAAAGACAAAGGTAGGCCAGATGGGTCTTGAGCTCCACGGAGACGAAGGAACTGTACTAGAGATAGAAGGTGCAACTGAAATTCAACCAATTATAATCAGGATTTTATCAATTACAAAAAGCGATTCTGGAAACTCGTTGATTCTTGGCACGACACAAGACAAGAAGCTTGTATCCATTACAGATACTGCACTTGTTACAAAGGATCTTTCTTTTGGAGATGTAATAGAATGCATGCCATCAAAGGTTTATGGAAAATCAATCATGCTAGAAGGTGATTCTTTTGTAAGAAAAATCGAAGATCAAAATATTCCAACATTATCAGAGATTAGGACAAAGATAAAAGATGTAAAACCAGCAGAGATGCCTTACTGTATCGAAGCAATTATTCTAAAAACTCCAGAAAAGCGAGAGATCCAGACAAAGACTGGAGAAACAGTATTACTCTCTGAAACATTTGTTGAGGATGATACCGGACAGATTTGGCTCAAGGGCTGGAGATCACAGGCAAGACTTTTAGAACAATTTACTCAGGGAGAAATCATCACAGTAACTGCAGTAAATGCCAAGGCAGGCCTAGAGGGCAGAACAGAATTATTCCTTACTGCATATTCAGTAATTACACGCAAAAACTAGATTCATCATAACAAAAAATTTCTCAGTTGAATTTTAGATGAAGAATCAAAAGTACAATTGGGAAGACATGTATGCGATTTTATCAAGTATACTTATATCCCACTATAGTCATACCATAGTATGAAAAAGATTAGCATATCCCTGACTCCAGAATTACACTCTGCAATAATACGGGCTGCAATGGATAATGACGTCAAGGTTTCCAGAATAATCAGTGACTACCTAAAAGAACATCCCATGATAAAAAAATACGTGGAGGAAATACGTGCAGAGCCAGATGCAGGAGTTCTTGCAGTAAATCCTAAACGAATACATTCAAAATCTAAGAATGGGATAACAGTTTCTTCATAGGTACAAGTAATCCCCAGTCAGAATCTTTGTAAGGCTCTCCATATTTTTTGTATTTCAAGAATTTTAAATAATAATCTGCCACTTGCCCCATAGCCTCTAAACGTATTGCTTTTTTCTTATGATAGCGAGCAATAACTGTTTCAACAGCTTTTATCAAATCTCCACCAGAACCTTTACTGGATACAAATTCCTTGTTGCGCACAACCATTTCAATCATTATATGATCATCATGTATAGTCAAATACAAAACTGCTGAGATGTTTCCATCTACCTCTCTTACAATAACATGAGAATTTTCTTCAAGACTCCATTTATAATAATCTGACAAAGTGAATTTATCCATTTCAGGAACAAAACTTTTGATGTGCTTGTGTACATCACTTTTTTCTATAAACCTAATTCCAGCAGGAAATTTCATTTTACCTGTAACCAAGGATCGTTAGTATGTCTTATGTAATTTTAAAACATTTGAATACAAATTTTCAACAATGTGTCAATGATCTTTTCAATAAGTAAAAGATCAGAATAATCAGTAGAAAATAAAACCTAGTCCCAGAATCCCCTGGTGGTCACATACTGCCTTTCTGCTTCATAGATTTGCTTGTAGATCTCCTCTTCGCCTACCATGTTTCTCAATATCCTTGCAGCAGTGTCTGCTCCCACACCATATCCTGACATTACAACAAGTGCAGTCTTGCCAAAGTTTGCAAGAAGTGATGACACCTTCCAGGCCCGGGCAAACTTGTGGCTCTCTTCTGCAGTTATCTTTTTGCCTGCAATCTTTTTTTGCACTATTTTTGGCAAGTCATAGTCAGAGTAAAATGTCGCAGATATCTGACGCGACTTGCAGTATGGGCATGATGGAATATCACTTACCTGTCCAGTCTCTACAACTTTTTCCCACTTGCCACACCTTACACACACAAGCCTGTGTCTTGTTTTCATCAACCTAGATTTTACCAAGTCCAGTATCCCCTTGTCCATGTTTGCAGGTGATGCATAGTATTTTGTTGTATGGTCTAGTATTGGTTCTGCAAGTTTTGAGAAACCATTAACTTCAACCCAGGTTATTTTGATTTCACCTGACTTGATCTTTTCCAACAGCTGCGATGTGTTTTCCAAGTCATACTTGTCATGGAACAATTCCCGCAGTGCCTCTTTTGCAAGTGCGGTCTTGGAATATCTCTCATACAAGAACCTTGCAGACTTGCGGTCATACACTGCCTCCCTTCCTACAATTCCAAACTTTTTTGCAACACACCATGTTCTCCAGTTTACATTGTGAGTTCCTGCAAGCGATGCCTGCACTATATCCTGTAAATCATATTCATCTACAATGACATCACGTACGGACTGTTCCAGTATTCTTCCGTTTGATGACAGCATTATCCTATATGCATCAGACCGCGAGTCAACAAGATGCCCGCTCTTTGCAGATATCATTGCAGACAATAACATTGCAAGAGTAGAGTTGATTCTTGTCCCAAAGCAAGAGTGAATTACTATTGTATTTCGCACTCGTTGTGATTCCACTACAATGTTTTTCTCATCTGGAATTGTCCCAAGTTTTAGGTTGTCAATTACCTTATTTGTAAAAGGCGTAACGATTGTTTTTGTTCTTACCATGCCAACCTTTCTTGCAGTGGTATAGTCAACTGGAATGTTCTCACCCTCCCAGTATGGTACGTTTATTCCAGCAGATGAGATCGGCTCTACATTTACCTTAAGGGAGCTATCATCAACATTTAGTATCCTCCACTGCATCCCACGAAGCACAAAGACGCTTCCTTGCTCTCCATTGTCTCCCACAAACCTCTGGTCCAGGCTGCCGATTATTTTTTTAGATGCAGTATCAAAGACCTTGAATTTTAAAATGTCTGGAATTGTTGATAAATTCTCAAAGTGATACCTAAACGAGCGCCCCCTTTTTGCAAAGGTCATCTCTTCCTTGTCAAAAAATACGATATTGCCATTGTGTAATACCTCAAGCACCTCGATGAGTTCCTCTGCAGTAACGTTTCGAAATGAATATGCTTGTTGTACCATACTCAGCGCCATATCAAGTGATACAGTACCAAACTGCATTGTCATGCCAACAAGGTGATGTGCAAGAACATCTAAGGCACCATCATGGACTATCTGATCTTCAATTGATTTTTCCTTGACTCGTTCCAATATAGCAAGTGCTTCAATCTCGTCATCAGGGTTATTTGTCACAATCAGTCCCTTTGCAGACGATCCCCTTGTGTGCCTGCTTCGACCAATTCTTTGCATAAGTTTTGAGACTTGCCTTGGAGAACCATAATGAATCACAAGCTCAACAGAACCAATGTCAAGGCCAAGCTCAAGTGATGAAGTACATACAACTATTCCCGCTGTGCCAGCACGCAGTGTATCTTCTGTCTCTTCTCTTACTTGTTGTGAAAGCGATCCATGGTGAAGTTCAATTGCAATGCTTGATCGTTCCTTTAGAACAGATGCAATGTACTCTGACTCTCCCCTAGTGTTTGTGAACAACAAAACTGGAGAGGATGCATAGTTTTTTGTCACATATTCAATTACATAATCCACTACGTCAGTTATTGTACCCTCGATGTACTTGACCTCTACGTCATACTTTCTAATGGAATGATCCTCAATTATCTTGCATTTTCTTTTTGTTCCAACTACAAACTTGGCAGCCTCTGAAGTGTTGCCTACAGTTGCAGATAGTCCCACCCTAGTTATAGGATATTTCGTATTTGCCTGGAGCCTTTCAAGGCTGAGCGAGAGCTGAGCACCCCTCTCGTTTCCTAAAAGTTCATGCACTTCATCTATTACCATCCACTCTATTTCATCAAGTGCCTTTAGCATGACAGGCTGTGAAAGCAATATGATCAAAGTTTCAGGGGTTGTAATCAAGATGTCAGGTGGTGCCAAGTTTATCTTGCGTCTCATTGACTGTGACGTATCCCCATGCCGTACCTCAATTCTGAGGCCCTCATTTTCAGCATATTTTATAATTCTCTTGAATACATCTCGGTTCAGGGCACGAAGGGGCGTGATGTACAGTACTTTGATCTTGTCTTGTTTTTTGGAATGCGCTACTCTTGAAAAAATTGGAATTACTGCAGTCTCTGTCTTTCCAGATCCTGTTGGCGCAACTACCAGAGAATCAATTTTTTGAAATATTACAGGAACAGCTTTTTGTTGTATCTCAGTTAGGTGTGTAAAACCAAGATTACGAAACTTTTCTTCTAACTCAAGCAGTCGATTCGGGTTCTGTGCTTTGTCTTGTTCTAGATCGTTCGTATACCATTACACCAACTAAACCAATACCAAATAATACAGCGGCAATAATTGGTATATAGTCAAAAATTCCTGCCATGCCATTTTGATATCACCAGAGTGATAAATAGGTTAAGGTACTACCAATCCCGCTTCGGTTATTTTGTATGATACTTCCTTGATTTTTCCAAACGAAGGCAGCACACGTGCCTTGAAGATCTTTCCATCTTTTTCCAACTTTATCTTCTTGTGTGTAAACATGCTAATTGACTTGGACAGGTTCTCAACGTCCTGACCATCTGAGTTTCGGATCATATTTGTCACGACAACAGGAATCTTGTTGCTGATAGATATCATGCTCAACTCATGCATGTATTCCATGAACCTGACATGTTTCTCAAGAAGGCTTGTCTCTCGCGAATACTCGAATGAAAACAGGTCTGTAATGTTTTCTATTACAACTAGTTTTGGTTTTAGTTCAGTTATCTTGTTGAGATATTCTAGTTGTTCTGCAGTATTTGTCATTCTGGCTACAATCATGTTGTCAAGAAGTGATGGTTGCAAACCGCGGAGTTTGATTAGTTGTAGCATTCTTTCAGATTGGAATCTAGTTGTATCTTGGTATAGTACGATTCCATCTTGCAACGAATTTAGAGAAATCTGCATTGCAAGCTGTGTCTTTCCGCTTCCCCCTGGTCCAAAAATATCGATTATCGTACCAGGTGTAATGCCACCGCCCAACAGATCATCAAGTTCCATAAGACCAGTGGAAATCAATTTTAATCTAGAAATTATCACAAATGATATAGTATAAGTGATGATCGGGAAGGCT
>JAJSDS010000108.1 GCA_028580875.1 Nitrosotalea sp. | reverse complement strand
AGACGATTCCAGAAGTAGAATACAAGCCAGTACAAAAAATAATCATACATCATATCTCAAAGCATCCATCTGTAGAAAAATTTCTGACAAATGCAATACCTCCAAATACTCCTTCTATTGGGTGGTGCGGTGGATACCTGATAAGTTTTACAAACTTTCCAGAATCTGATGATATCACAAAAGAGATCCTCAATGGGACTACACATGTGGCATCCGTATACTATTGTGAAATGCCAGAATACAAGGCTACAATCAAAACACAATACAACCAAGAAATTTCGATAATAGACCAGTCAAATGAAATTCCTGTAGTTGCAATTGCACAGTTTCTCAAGAAACGCAAAAACTAGTCGTTCTCATATTTTCTCTAGCATTGAATTCACACAGCTAACCTGCAACTTGTTTTGGAACTGGATTTTTTTATGTGATTGTTACTGTGTTGAACTGGCGAATTATGTTTATTGTGCCATCTGAAAGCTTGATGGTGTACGCTGCAGCATTTGGATCCGTTGACTGTGCAAGTGTTTCTGCAAACTGAGTCTTGTCCCTGCCTCTCTGATACATTCCTCCAGTTTCTTTTATGCACAATGGGAATTTTTGCATTTTCAGTCCGCTCTTGAATAGGTGTGCAATAAATTTTTTATAATCTTCAGGCAAGAACCAGTCTGATTTTTTTTCCTCGCACAGCATTATCCATGTGTCTATTGTATTTTGGAATAGTGCTTTACTCCTGAGTTCTTCAAGGGTCATTTTTTGTCTAAAAGTCTGCTCTCTTCATTTTAGAGCCGCATCGTGGACACATTCCGCCCTTGTATCGGTTGTTGCATGCAAGGCAAATGTACTTGACACCTTGATTCTGTCCGAAAAATCCTCCGCCGCCAACTCCTGCATCTGAGCCCATTCCACCCATGCGCTTGAGTGACCTGTTTCGTAATACCAATGGGAAGATTATGAATACTGCTAGTGCGATTGCTACACCTGAAAACGGAGGCCAGTCAAGGTATGATGCTAATAGCTGAATACCTATGCTAAACGCCAAGGAACCGAAAAGAAATATGAGATAAGTCTTGTAATTTATCAACGCTAATGGTTACATCAAAAAGCTTATAAATTTTTGTCAGGATTACTCCGAGCTTATCGTGGTTTCAAGGAGGTTGCCGTCTCTGTCGTAGGCAAAAATGTCACCGTCTTCATACGGTGATTGGATGATAATAGATACAAAACCAAAAAAATTGTGTAGATCAGTGACTGATGGTTTGGCAAGACCTGTTGGGTGAGAATGCACTGTTCCGACATAGCTTGTATCAAGTGGCAAAAATGAATGTGGAAATCCTGCAAACGTGGGACCTGTGTGAAAAAATGGTGGAATCACCAAGCCTTCAACAATTATGTTGCCCTTCCTTGACTTGCCCCTGAGTATCAATATGCATTCGTTTGGGTGATTCATTTTACAGTATGATAAAATTCCGTCCCTGACATCTTTTTTTATGGTTACCGTCCTCTGACGTTTTTCTTTCTTGGAGAAGATCAAACTAGAATTATTTTAGTCTAGTCACTAATTAAGATGTGATGGTATGATCACTTGAGCAAGACCTTGTGGCCTGTGAGTCTTGCAAGGCTTGATTCTAATTCTGATATGTTCTTTGACAGTGAGTGGTTGCTGTCCTTTACCTCTGACTCTAGTTTCTTTTTTACCGATTCCATGCTTGCAAGATCTGATCTTGTTTTTTCCAATTCATGTTCTTTTGACTCTAATGATTTGATGTCAAACACTGCTAGATCTTTTTGTAGTGCTGAAACTTTGCTAGAGTATGATTCCTTTAGTGAAATGAATTCATCAAGCCTTGATATTGTCTCCTGTACCTGCTCTAGTGACTTGTCTGTGTCCTTGACTGAAATGGAACCTGCGACCAGGGATTTTTCTACTGCTTCTAGTATCTGGATTATGCCTGCCTTGGTTTGTGGGGATATTACCTCGTATGGGTTTGCAATTATCTCATCCATCATCTTTCTTACAGGTTTTTCAAATGATGAGATGTAACTATACCGCCCAAGTGGCCTTGAGATCTTTGAGAACTGCAAGTCTATGATATTTTTTACCTCCGACTTTTCTGATGACATGGAATCAATCTTGTGTTTTATCTCAAGAAACTTGGAGTGTGCATCGCTTGATTTTAAATCATGAATCTGTTTTTCAAGAGTTGTAATATTATTTTTCAAGGTTTCTATTTCTGAAATTATTTCTGATATCCTATCATTTTTTTGCGATATTAAATTTCTATACTCTGTAATCTTTTGGCCCTGGTCTGATATGTCCTTGCTGCCTGCCCTGAGATTTTCTACAAAGTTTATTGATGATTGTAACTGGTTTCTACTCTTTGCCACCTTTGCAATCTCATCTTTGAGATTGTCTGCATATTTTTTTGCAAAGATGTGGATTATTCTTGAATTTTGTCCAAGTACATCACCTATTTTCTTTAGCATCTGGCTTATCTCAGAATTGAGTGCTAGTGCCTGGTCGTATTTTGAAGCGCTTGTAAGAGTGGATGATGTCTCTTTTTTGATGGTAGATACAATTGCGTCCTTTCCTCGCTTTACAATCACTCCCAAATTCCTGTCTACATCATCAAGCTTCAGGTCATCTGATTCCAAATGTAAGATGAGTTCACGAATTTTTTTCTTGTGAGTCTCTACCTCTTCTTTGATTGTCTTTGATATGTTGATGACTTCGACAATTCTTGGAGATTCTATTTCCTGGAGCATTTTTGGTATGTCTTCAAGGGTGATTGTCTTTTCCTCATGCACTGGTACTGTGGGCTGCTCGTGCGTTTTTTTCTTGCCAAATCCAAAAACCATTTTCTTTTCTCAAATGTTATAGAATTGTAACAACATTAAATATTGTGCAGAATCCCATGATGCTCATCATGAGCGACATACGGCTAATCATGATAGGGGCTGTCATCATATTTGCAGGCTTTGTGGTGGGAAGTTTTGCAAACTCTAACTATTCCCAGTATGCTCTCCAGCAGCAAAACTTTGATGACTGCTATGATTATTCCACAGGTGTGGCGGTGCACGTCAAATGCTCTGACAAAAACTATGACTACGTATTGTATCTTATGCTGACCCTTGTTTTGCTGGGAATTGGGGGATTTGTCATGTACAAGGGAATTCGTGGCAAGTGGGATCATGATGCCAAGGACAATGAAATGCTGGGTCCTGGCAACTCATAGGCTATTTTATTGCATGGATATCTACAAGATATTTTATTGCTGCTAGGAATTCCTTGTCAGAGATCGCCCCTGATGACTGGAGTCTTGCATTGTGCTTTACCCAACTTGGGATTGTAGTAAAAGAGTCTGTTGTATCATTTAACATGGACTTGACAGTCTTGAGATATTCTGGGGTCTGTATCATTCCCTGTGACCATTGTTGGGTGTCAAATGCCCATGGTGCAGGAATCTTGAACAAGCCTGGCATCTCGGTTATAGTAGCTATCCTGTACCCGTTGTCCTTTATGGTGCCAATCAAGGACTGAAGGTTCTGGATCTTTGCAGTGTCTGGTGCGTTTAGTTTGACCGTTCCATTACTTTGAGCATAATCTTGGAAGCTGATTGTAACTATCGCATAACCGTTATTTTGTATGCTGTCCTTGATGCTTGACATTATTTTGTAGTTTAATGTGCTCTGGTCGGTGTTCTGTGATAACACCCCTGGGAAAATCGTTGCAGGATAGTTGTGGATTTTTTCTGTAAAGTTTGATGGAATCTTTGGTGATGAACTACTCATGATGTAGATGCTATTGTCTGCCATTGCGTAAAATGTATTGTCGTTGGTTTTTTCATATGGTGGAATAAACACTGATGGGCTGATGCCAAGCAAGCTTGACAGTTTGGCTTTAGAGTCATGCAATAGCTCGGACTGTTGGTCTTTGCTTAAAGTTGTAAAGTCTTCAAAACTCCATCCGTTAATTGCAACATCAATGTTACCTTGCTGTGATTTTGATTCAAGATAATTTACAATCTTTGAATCATTTCCAAACGCTTTTCCTATTACACCAATTGTAATTCCAGTATCCTTGCTTGCAAAACTGTCAATGACCTGGTTCTGTACGTTGTCTAGCCAATAATCTTGTACGTTATCAAGTCTGAATGCAACGCAGTTGCAGGTTGGCATTGGAGGTTTTGGTGTAGGAGGTATTGGAATGATTGTTGGATGGATTGAAGATGAGTTGGTAGATGAACCTGTTGATATGGTTGAGTTTATCGATGGTATCTCTAGGTTTGGCAATATCTGAAAAGTTGTAACCAAACCGTTTTCTGTTATGGAAGTAGCTGCATATTCTGAATTGTCATCTGTTCTTGTTACCTTGAAAGTATAATCGCCGACTTTGAGGTTTGAAAAATATGCCTCACCGCGTGACGTGACTGGCGAGTCTGATATTTTGTTACCATTATTATCATAGAGGCTGACTGTAAACTTACCATCAGAAGGCTGGACTGGATGTGACTGGGAATTGAGGACCTTGGCAGTCACAAGTGAATTGACAACGGGGGGCCAATTTGTTGTAACTTTGATCTCTTGGGCTATTCCGGGCCTTAGGTATATTGGAGAGTTGGAATATACCAGATGATCTCCAATGTGAATGTCTACAATATAGTGGTCATCTGGAGCAGTTGTGGGTTCTATCCAAAAACGCAGCGAGTCACCGTCTGCATTTGTGGTACTGTGTCCCCATGTCTTGTTGTCCTGGGCAGCCCTGACGGTTACCGTGGCATTTGAAATCGGAGTTGTACCATCATTGTAAAATGCGTTAATGCGCATTCCGCCTGGGAGTGGCAATTTTATTGTGACATCTTGGTGTGGCTGTGTCAAGTCGACATAGGTGACACTTGAATACATGCTGTTTGCATATGCTACAATTTTGTACTGGTGGTTAATGGGAAGTGAGACTATGTTAAATGGATTGCCTGTGATTGATTCGATTTGTTTGTATGGTGTCTGGGAAGTGTCTTGGTAAATTACAAGTGACACTGGCCAATAATCTGCAGTGTCCCCATTTGTATAAGTCAAGGTCACTGCAATTGATCCGCTTGTATCTGCAAATGCGGCAGCTGGAATACAACAGAGCAAAAAGACTGGCAATAATTTTAAAATGTAAATTCTTGATATCAAATGTGTTCTACCTTGTTGCATTCTGGACTTGCCTGTTATTAAAAGTCGATATTGAAAAATTCGACAAACATGTTGGATTTTTAAAAATCATTGTACCGGTTTTGTACTTGCAGTAAACTAGATTCCAATCCTGTCTGCACTGGTCCAAGTTTGCTCTTTTTTTCTCAAATGCTCAAAGATTGCACCGATGAGCAAAATGTCAAGTATCTGCTTGAATCCTATTACAAGAAATATCCCATATGGTATCAGTCTTGGATCCTCGTTGTCAAGCCTTACTGCAAGCGTCACCTGCAGGCACTGGAGGGCTGAAAATATTGCAAACATTTCAAGGACAAACAATCCGTCTCCAAAGATTCCTGCGTAAATTGCACTGCCTATAGTGATGAAACTCACAAAAGGCATTACACAACTTGAAAATAACATGTATGGAAAGACAAATTTTTGCAATACTCCAAACCGTGTATTTGTCAGAGCATCTGAATGTCTTGAGAACACTTGGAGGTTTCCCCCGTACCATCGCTTTCTTTGCTTGTACAAACTCTTCAGTGATTCTGGGGCCTCGGTATATGCAGTAGCACTAGTGCTACCAGCTATGAACATCTTTGTCTTGAGAATTTTTAGCGTAAGATCAAAATCTTCTACAAGCGTATCCTTGTGATAACTTCCGATCTCTTCTAGAACCTTTTTTCTAAAAGACCCC
>JAJSDS010000107.1 GCA_028580875.1 Nitrosotalea sp. | reverse complement strand
ATTGGCATGTCAGTATCTGATGGAAGTTTGGACGAGGTATCAAGGAATACTCTTGTTGTCCAGTATAACAATTCTGAAGAACTCCAATCTCTATTAGAAAAAGAAGATGATGTTGCAGCAGTAATAGTAGAGCCTGTCCTTGCAAACATGGGTCTTGTATTACCACAAAAGAATTTCCTAAACGATTTGAGAAAAATAACTCTAGAAAAAAACATTGTATTGATTTTCGATGAGGTAGTCACTGGATTTAGAATGTCTTCAGGTGGTGCCCAGAAATATTATTCCATAAAACCTGATATTACTACGCTTGGAAAGGCACTAGGAAATGGTTTCCCAATTGCGGCAGTTGGAGGGAAAAGCGAGATTATGGATATGCTCTCACCTGAAGGAAAAGTCTACCAAGCAAGCACGTATGCTGGAAACCCAATATCTGTATCTGCTGGAATCTCTTCTGTTAGAACGATGAATAAATTAAAGTCAAAATTATATCCAAGGCTTGAAAAGAATTGTACCAAACTAGTTTCTGCAATACATGATCTTGCATCTGACATGAAAATTCCACACGAAATAAATTCAATCTCATCAATGTTTCAAATATTTTTCACTGGAGAGCCGGTTGTTGATTATTCCTCTGCAAAAAAATCTGACATGGTAAAATTCAAAAAATTGTTTGAAGCGTTACTCAAAAACAGAATATTTATCCCACCTTCACAATTTGAAACAGTCTTTTTGTCATATGCCCACTCTAAAGATGACATCAAAGAAACAATTTCTGCCTATGAAAAAGCATTACGAGCGGTAAAGCAATGAAATACATAATTGGAACAAGGGGCAGCCTACTTTCACTTACTCAGACAAACTGGGTTGTATCTGAAATACAGAGAAAGTCACCGCAAACAGAATTAGAAATTGTCACCATCAAGACCCAGGGTGATACTGATGCAAGACCGTTGTTTACAATAAACCAAAAGGGAATATTTGAAAAAGAGATTGACAGGGCAGTTGCAGAAAAAAAAGTTGATTTTGCAGTGCACAGCCTAAAAGACATACCTGCAGATCTCCCAGAAGATCTCGTGTTGGCATGTGTTCCAAAACGCGAGGAAGCAAATGATGTTTTCATTGCACGCGATGGCAGTACCCTTGAAATGATAAAAAAAGGCGCACTTGTTGGCACAAGCAGCCTGAGAAGGGCTGTGCAAATTACTCGTGTTAGGCCAGATCTTACAGTAAAACCAATCCGTGGAAATATTGAAACCAGAATAAGAAAGGTACATGATGGAGAATTTGATGGAGTTGTCTTGGCCCAAGCAGGAATCTCAAGATTAGGGCTTGACGTAAAATTTCAAAGACTACCAATGGACACATTTCCACCGTCTCCAGGGCAGGGTGCACTTGGCATCGTATCAAGAAGGGATAATCTTTCCCTGATTGATCTACTCAAAAAAATTGAAGACCCAGAGGATCGTAATGCAGTAGAGGCAGAAAGGTCGCTTTCCATGTTTGTTGACTCGGGATGTAGGTTCCCAGTTGGCGCATTTGCTCACAGGGATAATGACCGACTAAAATTAAAAGTGATAGTGTATTCAATAGATGGGAGCAAATCTATAATGGTGGAAAAAGATTCAGAGACAAGCATGGCAAATGATCTTGGCAAGCAAGTTGCAACAGAGCTCCGGGAGAGGGGAATCGCAGACATTGCAAAGGACTGGAGAGAAAAAGTAGAGGAATGGAATAGAAAATGACAGGCAAAGTTTTCATTGTCGGTGCAGGCCCAGGAGATCCCAAACTTATCACACTAAAGGCTGTTGAATCTATCAAGTCTGCTGATATAGTTCTCTATGACAGACTGGTAAGTAAAAAAATAGTTGCCATGATTCCAAAAAGAGCTGAAAAAATGTATGTGGGAAGAGATGTCGGTGATGATTACAAACATCAAGATACTACAAATGATCTTATGGTAAAATTTGCAAAACAAAATAAAAACGTCGTACGACTAAAAGGTGGAGACCCTTTCATCTTTGGAAGAGGCGGAGAAGAAGCCGAGTTTCTCAGGCAACACAAGGTAAAGTATGAAATAATTCCTGGAATCACATCTGGAATTGGTTCTGCAGAATATTCTGGAATTCCTCTTACACACAGAAAGTACGCGTCATCTGTAGTGTTTGTAACGGGTCATGAGGATGCAAAAAAATCCGAAGGAGTGGTAGAATGGAAGAAACTTGCAAAAGCAGTTGATACTATTGTAATCATGATGGGACTTTCAAGACTTGAGATAATCTCAAAACAATTGATCAGCGGGGGACTGAGCAAGAATACACCAGTTGCAGTGATTCAAAACGGGACAACTAATGAACACCGTATGATAAAAGGCACTTTGTCCAACATATCTAAAAAAGTCATCCAAGCTAAAATCAAGCCTCCGTCCATAGTTGTGGTGGGAAAAGTAGTGAGTCTTTCTGATAAAATAGGGTGGAGATGACCATGCAAGGAAAAGTTGTAGCAATTACCCGGTCAAAAGAAGATTCCGAAGAATTTACCAGGTTAGTGTCTAGTGCAAAAGCTAAAGCAATCTCATTGCCAACAATCGAACTTGTAAGCAAAGGGGAAGACATGGTAGATGAATTTCTTGATGCTGTAAAAAAAGACGATCCAGATTATTCTGTTTTTATGAGCTCAAAGGCAGTCAAGCTATTGTTTGATACTGCAAAAAAGATCTCAAAGTATGAAAAACTCCAGCTTGCTGTTGCAAACACTACAGTCATTGCAGTGGGTCCAAAAACAAAAACTGCACTTGAATCTGAAGGCATTCGAGTAGCACATGTTCCAGATAGGTTTTCATCAGTTGGAGTGGGTGAGGTCTTTACACTTCTTAATGCAGAAGGAAAAAAAGTAATAGTTCCCCGAAGTGGTGCATCAACTCCATTTCTTGCACAACTGCTAAAAAAGATAGGACTCAAAGTAAAAGAAGTCTATCTCTATGATGTCAAGTCTTCAAGTGCCTTGTCATATTGGACAGAATTCAAGAAACTTTTTTCGCAAAATAAAGTGGATGGAATAATATTTACAAGCGCTTCGTCCGTGAGGGCATTTTTTGATATCATGTTGTCTGACGTGGACGAAAAAACTCTAAAGAGCCACCTAGAAAAAACCACGTCTATTGCCATAGGTCCTTTTACTGCTGACGAACTCAAAAAATTCGGGGTAAAACCGCTCACAGCAGATGTTCATACAGTACAAGGAGCAGTGGATGCCATCAAAAATTACTTTTCAAGGTAAGCAATTTTAATAATGGTTGAATAATCAGAAATGACAGAAAATAACTTGAGCTCAATGCCAAATGAGATGTTGACTAGGATGCGTTCTCTCTCTATTGTTATTCCTACGTATAATGAATCAAAAAATATCGTCAAGATACTGGATTCGCTTCGTGCTGCATTAACACGGGAGATGAATGCAGAAATCATAGTGGTCGATGACAACTCTCCAGATGGTACAAGTCAGACTGTTGAAGAGTATGCAAAAAGTTCTGCAAACTCTGGATATTCAATTCAAATAATACGCCGCGAAAATAAGCGAGGCCTCAGCTCTGCCATTGTAACAGGCATAGAGTGTGCCAAGGGCGATGCCGTGGTTGTAATGGACAGCGACATGTCTCATCCCCCACAGACAATACCAAAAATGGTCGAAGAACTACAAAGCTCTGACTGTGATATTGTTGTAGCATCAAGATATGTCAAGGGTGGTGGTGTCTCTGGATGGCCCTTTAAGAGAAAACTTATCAGCAAAGGTGCCACCAAAATTGCACAACACGGCCTTGGAATAAAAATCAAAGATCCAATGTCAGGATTTTTTGCATTCAAGCGCCACATTGTTAACAACATAAAATTTGACGCAATAGGATACAAGATCCTACTTGAAATTCTTGTAAAAGCAAGAGGTGCCAAAGTCAAGGAGATACCTTATACTTTTATCAATAGAACAGCAGGTTCAAGCAAACTTGATCTCTCTGTAGGTGTTGGTTATCTACAGTCAATATGGAAACTATATCGATATGGCAAGTCGGTAAAATCAAGTGAGAGAAGAACATCTGTCCACTTTTTATCAAAAGCTGGGCGTTTCTACACTGTTGGTGCATCAGGATTACTGGTAAACTATTTTGTCTCTTTCATGTTTGGTGCTGTACTGTCAAATCTTTGGTACATCTATGCAACGATGATCGGAATTGTATTTTCAATGAGTTCCAATTTCATACTAAATAAAATCTGGACATTTGAAGACAGGACTTTTGAACCAAGGAGAACGCTGATGCAGTATGGACTCTTCCTTGGGTTCAGTGGAATTGGAGCAGTCTTTCAGCTGATGATGGTGTATGGACTAGTTGAGCTAAGACACTTGAATTACTCCATTGCATTATTCTTGGCAGTTGCAATTGCATCCGTTGGAAACTTTTTACTAAACAAGAAATGGACTTTCCAAGAAAAAGTCTGGAGCTAAAACACTCATTCTAAATTCTTAGAATGTGTTTTCTTAGCTAGACCTAATTGTTTTTCATAAATTTTTTGCGTTTGATCTCATTTAGCTTGGCCTACTCCGCTATACATGTGTGAAGCAGGGTGTAACTTTTTTATAACATAACGGGGTTATGTGATGTATGACTTCTGAAAATCTCAATATGGATTACAGCAAGTACGATTTCAAAGACTCTACTGAGATGTATGTATACACCAGTAAAAAGGGTCTCTCAAAAGAAGTAGTTGAAGAAATCAGCAGAATGAAAGGCGAACCACAATGGATGCTTGATTTCAGACTTCGTTCATATGAAATCTTTATGAAAAAACCAATGCCAAATTGGGGCGGTTCTTTGAGTCAAATTGATTTTAACAATATTTACTATTATGCAAAAGCTTCTGAAAAAACAGAAAAGGATTGGGATAATGTTCCATCTGAAGTAAAGGCAACATTTGACAAACTAGGAATTCCTGAAGCAGAAAAGAAATTCTTGGCAGGTGTAGGTGCACAATACGAATCAGAGGTTGTATATCACAGCCTAAGAGAAGATCTTGCAAAACAAGGTGTATTATTCTTGGACACTGATACTGCTCTCAAAGAACATCCTGAAGTATTCAAGAAATATTTCGGTAAAGTAATTCCACCAGAGGATAACAAATTTGCAGCACTTAACAGTGCAGTCTGGAGTGGAGGATCATTCATCTATGTTCCAAAAGGAGTCAAGGTTGATCTACCATTGCAAGCATACTTTAGAATCAACAAAGAAAACATTGGTCAGTTTGAAAGAACTTTGATCATTGCAGACGAGGGTGCCGAAGTGCACTATATCGAAGGATGCACAGCACCAGTGTACTCATCAGAATCTTTGCACTCTGCAGTTGTAGAACTTATTGCAATGAAGGGTGCAAAATTAAGATACACAACTATTCAGAATTGGAGTAATGACGTATACAATCTAGTTACAAAGAGAGCATATGCATACGAAGGCGCACGAGTAGAATGGATTGACGGAAATATTGGAAGCAAACTAACCATGAAATATCCTGGAATTTATCTAATGGGACCACGCGCACACGGCGAAACACTTTCTATTGCATTTGCAGGCAAAAACCAACACCAAGACACTGGTGCGAAAATGGTTCACCTTGCTCCACATACTACATCTAGAACAACATCAAAATCAGTTAGCAAAAGTAATGGTAGAACAACTTACAGAGGTTTATTGCATGTAGCAAAGGGTGCGACTGATGTCAAGGCTTCAGTAAGATGTGATGCATTGCTATTAGATGACATTTCAAAGACTGACACTTATCCATACATGGAAATCAACCAAGAAGATGCTACAGTTACACACGAAGCAACTGTGGGTAAAATCGGTGACGAACAAATCTTCTATCTTATGAC
>JAJSDS010000106.1 GCA_028580875.1 Nitrosotalea sp. | reverse complement strand
CAAACCCAGATGTTATCTTGTCAAGTTTGGAATTTACCTTGCTTGCAGCAACAGTTCCCAAAAATATTCCAAGTACCGATACTATTACAGTCGCTGTTGTAAAAAGAAGTATTGTCCTTGGAAGTTTTTCAAGTATTATATCCCGGACATCAGACGAGCCGCTGTCACTTGTAAGAAACTTGGCATGGCCAAAATCAAGTGTCAGTATTTTGTACATCGACAGCCCAATTCTTTGCGGAGAGTACCAAGGCTGGTCAAGGCCAAGTGCAGTTATTCTTTGCTTTACTTGATTATTGATATACGAGTCTAGCTGCTCTGTTGTTTTAAAACTTGAAAGAAGGCTCTTGTTGTTTGTGACCTGTTGTCTAATTTCCAATGCAGCACTCTGTTTTGATATAGAGTCCATGTTAGAGCCCACAAGAATTATTGTAACAAGCAGTGTTGCCATCAGCACACCAAACATTGTAATGGCCCGCTTGGCAAGAAATTTCTTAAACCCCATTTGTCGCTCTCCTCTTTTTTACAATATATGCAACTAGTACAACAGCTGCAAGTATCAAGCCACCAATCACATACACATTACTTGTCTGAGGCTGTATAGTACTTGCAACATTACCATCTTCAGGTACTGGGATTTGCCTCTGGGTCACAAGAAAACTAGAGTGATACATGTCTGGCTTGTACGCTGCATCAGATACCACAAACATTTGAACATCATTAGAACCAAGATCAAGATTCATTGTCTTTTCTGGCAAGAGTATAATGTTCATCGAGCCATTTTGCGAGACCTGCTTCTTGCCTTCATCAATTATTTTCCCTTGCTGATTTGTAAAATAATAGTATACGGTAGCGTTTGGTGTAACCAAGACAGGAATCTCAAGTTTAGATCCTACAGATATGCTTGTTGGCACATGCACACTTGCAATCTTTGGCATGCTGACTTGCTCAAACCCTTTCCAGTATCCCGCACCAAATGGATATGTAGAATCATCAAATGCCTTGATTGTAATCTTTCTTGCATCAGGAGAGTAACTGTCCATATAGTATGGCCCGTTGCTTATTACAGCGTGTCCATGCTGTGCAATCCATGTTGCAGATGCATTATACCTGGATTCAAAATACTTGGAATCATTGATAAACGCAAGTGCTGGCGGAATAGATTTTTCATTTGCAAAGTCTTCAAGGTTTGCCTGGATTACCTTGGCATCATTTGGTATTATCAACGACATCCATGGAATGTTTTTGCTCACTGCATCTGATCTTGAAAATGCAAGTTTGCCGTCTGTTACTGCTTTTTCCATAGAATACAGCATCTCCCATGGCATCGAGGGCCAGACTTGGGCCGAGTCTGCAATCTCTCCAGAATCAAAGTGCCAATAGTTTTGGTATACTTCGATGGTGTCATTTCCAATCACCCGCACCCCGATGAGTGTCTTTGCAGCTTGGTTTGCCTTGGGCGAATATTCAGAGTCAAATGTCATGGTGCCATTTGTTGGGTCTTGACCCCACTGGTACATGAAATAAATTCCATACAAAACATCGTTCATGTCCATTGGTATATGGTTGTGCCAGTTTCCAAACTTGAGGTGAAATGTGACCTCGCTTGTTGCCTTTGCCCCATCACCCACGTGAACCCACTTTTGTTGTGCAACATCCCAACGTATTGCATCAGATGGAACATCAATCTTGTCAAGCGGTCCTTTTGCATGGACCACCCAGTCAGACCGTACCGGAATTGTATACCCCGTGTATGGATTTTTGAAGCTTCCAGGGTCACTTATTGCACCCCAGATTTGCTGGCTTGACGAATCGGCAAATCCTGCTATTGGATTCCATGCACCAGAATAGATCTTTTTTACACCAATTGTGAGTGTATCAGAGTCTGATCTTGCATTGATTGGTGTAAATCTGCTTGTCACACCTGCACCAAAATCATTTATGATTCCATCAACTTTTTTGTTTGCAATAAACTGGTCTGTCTTGCATGCAAGAAATATCCTGACAGAGTCATGTATCCCCCTGTCAACTGCCTGGTTTATCAGACTAGAGCGCTGCTCAGAGGATGTGAAATTTCCAAAAAATATTGCCTTTGATAGAGAATCAATTTCTGGTTCCTGAAAATTCCAGTACGAGGGATTGTTAAACCCAGGCATGTTAGAGTACCACGGAGAGTACATCTGGGCAGTTATCACAGAATCATATCGCACAAATCCTCCTATTGTCCACCCCTCTGTATAGATACTCCATTTCAGGTCAGACGGGTTTGAACCATATACAGTAGTGAATGCTTTTGTAAGATCACCATAGTCCTTTTTGACCACAAAGCCCATTCCCTGCAGTTGTGATGCAAGAATTTCACCAATAGATTTTCTTACAGGATCATCGTTTCGAATAAAAATTGTTACAGGTATTGGTTTTGAGTTATAGTACCAAGTTGTACCAATCTTTTTCGCTCCTGCTTTTTCTAGCGCATCAGTTATCATTTTTTCTGCAAGGGCAGGATTGTGTTTGAAGTTAAAGGATTGTAGTTCCCCCAGTATCAAAAGATAGTCAGGGTCGTACGGCTTGTATGCAGATATCATAGGGGTGCCATATCCATTTAGCACCTCATCCACAATGAGATCCCTATCTATTAGATAATTTAGTGCAAACCTGACCTGCTGTATTGAAAATGGATTAAACGTATCATTTGATACAGCAGGGTTTAGCAAAAGGCTGTAGCTTGTTCCAGAAGACTGGAATATTTTCAGATTCTGCTTTGACTGGTCATCAAGCCTGTCAATTGGGATTGCAGAATAGTAAATGTCCAAGTGACCATTTTTTACTTCTTCTACTGCAGTGTTGTCATCAGAGTATTGGATAAATTCTACCTTGTCAAAGTTTGTTCCTTTTTCTCCAGATACAATGGCAGGCCCTAAAACAAAAAGTGCTAGCAATAAAACTAGCATGAGTTTCATAATATGTTTTTCAATGAACTGTATTTAACCGTGGTCCAACAAATTAAACATGAAACAAAAAAATTGCGCAAAAGTTTTCCTGGGTTGATACAATTTAGTTGCATAGTATTTTATAAAAGAAATATGAAATATCAAATAATGAATCTTTCATCTCTTGTAAAAGGAATACCTGGAATAATTCCAGGGGGACTGTCAGTCAAGGACTTTAGCATGGCAACTAGTACCAGCGAAGAGTTGGCAAGAGAGATACTTGACAACTTTATGCAAAATGGAATCGGAAGGTATGAAGATGGTCAGGTCTATTTTGAAGACTCAGACAAGCTAAAGACAAGCATACTTGCAATCAGCATGGGCGCCCCAATAGACGAAATATCCCGCATGCTAGAGTGGCAAGATTTTGAGTCGCTTGCAGCAGAGGTGCTAGAAAGGCGAGATTTTGACACTACAAAAAATGTGATTTTAAGAAATCCACGGATGCAGATAGACGTGATTGGCATCAAGTCAGATATTGCCATACTAATTGACTGCAAGCACTGGAACAACATGACCCAGTCAGCACTACATGAGGCAGTCAAAAAACAAGTAATCAGAACCAAGCAGTTTGTGGCAAAGCACAAAGTAAGAGGGGCAATTCCCGCAATTGTCACGTTACACCAACATGACGTACAGTTTATCGACAAGGTTCCAATCATTCCAATCCACAAGCTGGATTCGTTCTGCGATGAGTTTTATGGAAACTTGGAAGAGATTCAGAGTTAGAACATTGTATAGATGAAAAATCCAGTAGTTATCAAGAGAAATGCCTGTGTGATTCGCATTGCGTTGTCAAGTGATTTTGAATAAAGCTCAAGTTGGTTTCCTCCCATGACCTTGACGTTTGTTTCACTTTCCAGCAATTCATAAGATGTAGGTGACGCAGACTGTTCTGCCTTTTTGGCAAGTTCAGTGAACCACGATGTGACATCAGGTGCTTTTGACAAGCTTCCAAACTCAAAGTACCCATGTTTGTTTTTAGCAGTGCGTGCCTTGTAATGTGTATCAGAGGTACATATTTCAAGAAAGTTGTATCCCATCTTGGAAAAGTGGCTTGCAATCTCTTCACGCAATCCATTTAGCATGTTGTTTGCATCAGCCCATGCAAGAAAGAATTTCTCGTCACCAATCTTAAAGCACATGATTGCAACTTTGCCAGGTCCAAGATCATCTGCCTGGAAATGCAGACTCTCAGAGTTTGCATATCCAACTTCTAGCGGTAGTGTCTCTTTTGTGATCAACGTATCAAGTGTAGATTTTGCTGCATTTAGAAGATCATCTGCATCAAGTTTTTCAATTTCTTTTCCCATTGCATTGTGGCTATCAACAATTAACACTCGTTCGTATCCACGATTCTTTCCGTATTGCTCAAGGTCTGACTTGATGTAATATGGAATGTCTTCCATCCCATGTGGAGAAAGTGATAAGATCAAGATAGCGGTTTTATCAAAGAGCAATCCAGTTGTTCGTGCCTTGTTCACCTGTATTGTTACTGGTTTTGTGCTCTTGGAGCCTTGCTGTATTGTCGAGTTTTTCTGCAGGCTTGTAATGTACAGGTCAACTTGAGATTTTGAAGGAAGGTTAAGTGAGTGGTCAGAGATGCTGTGCATGACCATTGCAGACGAATCAAGATTTTTGTAGATAAGATATGGAATGTTGCTTCCACCTATTGGGTGAAACGGTCCTGGATGCAAATCCGGGATGACAAGTCTGCAATTCTTGTTTGTAGTCTTGAACAAAATTTGAAACGTTGACACCTTTGATGGCTCGGAGCGTTTTTCCATCAGGGATTCCATTGGCACAGGATCATCGTTTGTCCATGCCGCAAGATATGCCTGCAAGAATGCATGTGTACTAGATAATTTTCCGCTCCCTGCTTTTCTGTCGCTGAGCAGAGTCCACATGCTCCCAAGGACACAAAATACTATACCATATTCAATTGCACGAGGGTCAGATAGCATTGGAACCCACATGTTTGTTGGCACAAATGCAAGAAAGACTGCAAGTGGTTGAAGTAGACAGACTATCCATGCGGTTTTCAGTTTAGCGCCAAGTACTGATGTGAATATTGCTATTCGAAAACTTGCAAACAACAACATCCCTTCTGTAATGTAAACTGGAAGCAGTGCAGGTTTTGAAAAGACATAGCTAGAAAGTATGCCACATAAAATAGTCACAAGCCATAACAGAGTTCCAAATGCTGACATGTGGATGGACTTGGAATATTCAGTCTTGAGGATTTTTGGGTCAAGAAACTGGGTCACCACAAGCACCACAACTGAAATTGGAATTGCATACATTAGTTGGCCAGGTGACTTGAAGTAATTGATGTATGATACTGCAACTATTGCACATGCAACTGCGATAGAGATTGCAAGGGAGACATAGTGTGATGTCGGAGTAAATGTTGTTAGAGTATACCGCTTGTGAATACGGGATACATCATCTGAGCTTTCTGTCATGGCGAGAAGAAGAACTTGAGAATCCACGAAATTCCAATCAAAGATGCAGGTATTGCTACCACGATCTCTGGTTTTAACTTGTATCCCTTAGTCTCATCCTCGAAGAATCTTAGCAGTCCTGCGCTTGATGCTGGCAGTGGTGCAGATTTTTTGCTGCTCATAATGTTCCTACTCCTAGGATCTTTAAATAAATACCTTTTTGTGCCTAGTGAGCCCCAAGTTTTTCTTTAATCGCCAAGATCTCATTCATGGTATGCAAGATCTGTTTTTGTTTCTCAAAGTCCTTTTCAGATTGGAGCTCAACTGTTAGATCCTTTAATTTTTGATCCAAGTTGTCAATTGTACTACCTCCAGGCTTTTCTGTTGTCACTGGAGATTCAACTTCATCTTTTGCTTGCCTGCCACAGCTGACACATAATGCATTTCCATTTTTCATAACCCTGACACCCTTACAATATGGACATGGATCACTGAC
>JAJSDS010000105.1 GCA_028580875.1 Nitrosotalea sp. | reverse complement strand
GTTCATCATGCCAATTGAAGTTAATCGCGTAAACAAGGAATGCCCCAAGTGCAAAAATCCTACCATATTTAACACTGGAAAAGAGTATTTCTGCGGCAAGTGTCTAAGTACGCTCAAAATAAATCAGGTAGCAGAAAAGATTACTGCATAATATCATGTGGACAATAGAACAAGAAGACGCTTATTTTAAGATCTACGATTCCCGCAAGACACTTGCAGGTTATTTTGCACCAGAGTATGGTGACATCCAACCAGAAGACAAGGCAGAGCAAGTGATACAAGAGATGCTAAAAAACCATGATCCTGTAAAAGGTGGATACCTGATGCTACCTCTTGTCAAGTTCAATATCTTTGAAGACGGAAAGGAGATGAATCTTGCTTATCTTGAGCAGCAACTACAAGAAGTCTATACAAGGATAATGGCCTGGAAAAACTTGGTTACAGAAAAAGGAATTGAGCATCACAAAATTTTGATTTCGCACACTGACCATGACATGCTAAGTATTACACTTGGAATAATTTTTCCATCACCTGTACCTCTTGAGAAAAAAGAGATACTTGGAAACCTTGGCGGCATCTTGGATTTTGCAAACCAAAAAGGCTTACTGTGAGCCGCCGGTCTTTGCATTCTCATACGATTGGAGTGCATTCATTTCATACTGGAATGATTGCTGTAACAACTGGTCTGATTTTGCACTAGATGCATTATCTCCTGTTACAACCCAGTCTCGCAGTGTTTCATCACTTTGAATCTGGGTTTCAGTTGATAACTTGAACAACTGCAAGGATGGCTTGAACAAGTCTGGCGCATTTAGGTTTTCATATCGTGGAAGTATGTTTTTGACTGCAAGTATGTGCGCATCTGTTATTTTCAACATCTGGTCTTTTGAAATCTGACCATGTTTGTACTGTGTAAGGTTCTGGTCAAAGTTTTGGGTTTCATTTTTGAGGTCTGACTGGATCTGTGCCAACTGGTCTCCAAATCTCTGCCCTGATAGGGTTGTCTGGTCAAGGTAATAGTTGACAAGTATTACAATTGCAACAATGGCTACTCCTGAGCCTATTGCTACTGGCATGAGTTTGATTTTGCTTGGAGCCTTTTTTCGTCTCACGATAGAGCCAGAGTGTAATCTGAAATAAATCTATTTGAAATCTATCAAATGTTTATTTGATTTTTACTGCTGGGTGCTTTTCTGAATCGCTTCTTTTTTTGCAATTATAAAACTTGACACACCAATTATTACAATTGCGGCAATCTCAAACCACATCCAGTCTATTCTTGGCAGCTGGATTATTGTATTGACAAAGGGAGTCAAGATTGGAAAACCATACGGGCCGTCAAAGATATCATATGATATGTGGGTCAGGACACTTGTTCCAACTATCGTTCCAAGACGATAGTCTCTTCTTGAAAACACTAGCATCAGAACAACTGTTGCAATTATGGCAAATGTTATGGAATGGCTCATTCGTGGTATTCCTTCTATATGCAATAGCCCAACAAGGTGGTCAGAGTCTATCAGGACTGCAAGCAGTCCTCCAAGCAGTATGTATCTGACCCTGAGTGTTACAGCAGCTGCAACTGCACCCCAAATGAAATGCCCACCAATTTCCTTTATGTTTAGGTTGCCATATTCAATTGGATTTACCATGGTTATCTTGTCAGGTAAAATAACACTTACAAGCGAAAAGCCTGCAGACAATGAACAATAAACAACAGAGACTCCGATTACAAAATAGATGTCTTTTCTTTCTAACTTCAATTGTTTGTAAATATGAAAGACATGTCTAATTATGCGTTTAAAATCAATTACAAGTCTAATGGACTAAATCTAGTCGATGTATTTTCCTTCTGGGTCTGCTTTTAGTTCTATTATCATTATGCTACCACTGATGTACGAATCGTTTCTTGTAGTTCTTACACGTCCAACTTCAATGTGGTATGGATAAACATCAACTACTATGGTTCCCACCTTGACATCTGATGGTGCGTCTGTGATTTGGATATCTTCTTTTTTTACTCCATAGTCTACTAGCTTTTTGATGCAATGATCAAGCAAAGGCTGTGGCAAGCCGTGGTTTATTGCCCATACTGTACCTTCATACTCGATTTTATCCAACTAGGTAACCCTCTGTTTACTAGTATAATTATCATACTCTAAGTGGGTTTTAGTGCAAAAATGATACATTGTAGTACAAACCAAGGTTGTATGATTGACGGCAATTTTTAAAACCAGTCTGATGTCTTGTAGGCTGTGCCACACAAGGTAATTTTTCTGCCAGGCCTTGGGTGCTCTAAACTGTGCATCAACGGCCATGATCTTGTACCAACAATTGAAGGGGGAATAATGGATCTAAGACTTGATTCATACGGTAATGATGTCAAGGGAAATGTTGAAGTCACTAGTATCTTGCTTGATATTTCAAACAATGTTCCAGTTTATGGGCCTCTGGTAAATTTTTTTAAAAACAAAGGATTTGTGTTTCAAAATGCTGATGATTCTAGCGTAATACGTGACAACACACTGTATGGTTTTCCATATGATTTCCGAAAAGATATCCGTCTTGCATCTGTAGGACTAGAACGATTTGTAACCAAAATCAAGGAAGAATCAAAAACTGACGATATTACAATCGTATCGCATAGCATGGGAAATCTTGTTGCCCTTGATTGCGTGCTAAACCATGCTGACTTTGTCTCAAAACTTGTGTGTATTGCGCCTCCATTTGATGGTGTACCACAGGTGTATGCTTCACTAAATTATGGAACAGAATTTCCACTTCCAAAGACAAACCCCATAGGTCTTGAACCAAAAGAGTTTCAGGCGCTTGTTGTAAACTGGCAAGGTTTGTACCAATTATTCCCATTTAATCACTATGATGATTCAAGTAGGGGATTCTATTCAAAACAAAACAAGACTCTCTCTTTGAGAGAAACTTATGAAAAGTCAGAATCACTAAACCAAAATCTTGTATCTCAAGCTAAATTATGGAAAGAAACACTTGTACACAAATGGGAGAAATCTGATTTTGAGAATATTTACTTGATATCAGGCGAGTTGACAGAAAACAAGACAATCTGTAGAATAATGGAAGATGATTCATCTGGTAATAGAAATGTAAGTTATGGTATGTGTGCAGGTGATGGAACCATACCTAAAACAAGTTATGAAAAAATATCTCCTGATTCTAACTTGAGGCCAATTGTCAACAAGTACACTTACACAGGACTCGATGCAGAACATAATGCATTAACTCAAAACCGTCATGTACTAGAAAAAATATTTTCTATTATATCATAACTGACTGCATGTTAAGCGTATTAATTGACTCAAATTTCAGATTACAAACCCTATAGTCTTCAATGTGCTCACAGAATTTTTCAATTATTTGTCTTTCACACTTTTTTCCGGACTCATCTTTTGCAGTCAATACCAAAAGATTCCAGTTTCCTGTGACTGTTGCAGTCATTAAACAATTTGGCAATTCCTTTACAAAATTGCAGACCTGATCTACCAGACTTTCTATGGATTTTGTTGTCCTAAATTTCAGGTACAGCGCCTCAAAGTCCTCTACAACTGACTGTCGAAGAATTGTCTCATATCCCTTGATTATCTGCTTTTTTTCAAGCCTTACAATCCTGTATGCAACGGCCCTGTCCTGCAAGTCATGTCCTTCATTTCTTAGCCTGATTGCTATCTGACGTGCAGGAGTTCTTGCATTCTCCATTAACAGCTCTAGTATTCTCCTATCTATCTCGTCAACTGCAGTCAAGAACGCGTCTGACATCAAATATTATCCAGTACAAAAACACACTTGAGTTTGTGCAGTGATAATCTGAACAAGCTAAGTTTAGAATGATTTTGTCTGTGGGATATTTTTTAAAACTAGAATATTTTGTTTTAAGATGTTGTGGCCTTTAGAGTCATGGTGCTCATCACTTGGGACAGGGCGCGTATCTTGTGTGATAGTATCTGATCAAACTCTTGAGAATTTTTTGCCTGGATCTCTGCTATGACATCATAGGCACCAAATGTGACATGGGCATTTTTTACCTGTGGTATTGTCTTGAGCTCTTCAATGATATAGTCTTCTGCGCCTAGTTCGCAGTTGATTAGGACAAATCCCTTTTCCACTATATCTTGATCTTGTTTACGTTACTTAACTTTTTGTCTAGTTACCAACAATGGTTTTCTATCTTGTCAAACTTTGGATTCTTGGGTCGTAGCATATTGGAAAATATGGCTTGAGGGTACTGTTACAGGACTCGTTGATGATATTTTGCGAGTCAAGGCACTCTGTCTGGTTTAGTATTTTACTATAACATTTGTCCAGAACAATCTGCAGCTTGCTGTTTAGCTGCTCTATTTTTGATATGATTGCCGAGTTGAGGCCCATGTTTGCTATCTGTTGTAGTCTGTCATCGTTGCAAGCAGGGGTGACACCGGTGTGGCACAGGCTCATTACTTGTCTTGCAGTGGTGGCACATGTTGCAATGGAATCATTTCCACTTGCTTTGGAACACGTGTCAATAAATGACAAGACTTGGTCTTGGAAATAATCTGGGCTTGATGTGGTATAGTTGACATCCTTTGAGATTATCTTGTCAATTCGTGGGTCTTGACAGGCCTTGACCGTACCCAATTTTTCCATGGAGCATTCTTGTTTTAATTCCATCATGGTTGACTGGCATGATGATATGTCTGACTGGGTGCACAGGTTGACCAAGTGGGAAATTGAACTGTTCAATTCGTTTGATGTCTCTGTCATTTGATTCTGTGCGGAAACTAGCTTAAAATCAACAGTACTCAAAAACTGGTCAATTCTTGGGTCCTTGCAAATTTGCATGTCCTGATAATCAGGTTTGCTGCATTGCTCTTTTAGCAGAGAAATTGATGCCTTGCAGCTAGTCAGACTGTCTAACGTCTGAAACTGCATGCAGTCGTTTACAAGATTCAGGTTTTGTACGTTGTACTGGGATGATGATTTTATAGATTCTGGTTTCTCGTTTTGTCCTGTCATGTAATAAAATCCAATATCGCCTATTACTGCAATTGCAAAAACTACTACTGCAATTGCAATCAAGTATGTCATCTTGCGCATGTAATTGTAACTATAATCATTCGGTATATTGCAATTTACATTTGTATCATCTATAGGAATAAAGCCTGGCCCACGTATGGTAAAACCTGACCGTTTCTCCAAGTGACAAGACAAAGGAATTTCCATGCATGACGTGCCACACAAACTGCTGCAAGGAATATACAGTATTTGTAAACGCACATGATGTTTACAGACTTGCAACAAGGCTGGGACTAGAACCTGAGAGTTTTCTTGAGATTTATGGAGCCAAAGATTTTGATCTTGGAATAAAGGTAAAAGAGGGCTTGGTGGATCTGGCCCTAAAACAAAAAGATGGTTCCTGCACATTTCTTGTAGGGTCTGGAGATGTCTATCGATGCACTGTAAATGAATTCAAGCCTGGAGTGTGCAAGTCATATCCATTTCAAACCAGGAATGGGAATTTGATGCAAATGGATAGCAAACTGTGTCCTGTTGACTGGGATACAACACAATTCAAGTCCATGATGGAACCACATTTGAAAAAAGACGAGGCAGAATGGAAGTTCTATGACGATCTTATCTTGGAATGGAACAACAAACACTGGATAAAAAAACCCCTGTCTGCATTTCTGAGATTTATCATGGATAGGGTGGCACTTTCTTTAGAATCCAAGTCAGGATAACCTTAAGAGAAAGTAAGAGTAACAGAGGTTTAAGAAATGAAGTATGTATCACAATGGTACAGACAGGTTATGGGCTTGTCCCCTCGAAAGAAAAAGGTACTACTAGTTTGCTTGTGGTGCATGGCACCTATTGAAATGGGAGTAATTACAGGCGCGTTTTATCTAGGAAAGAAATTGCACCAGAAAAGCATTGCATCCCAGATTCAAATTAGTTAGAATAATTTCCCCTGAATTTTATATAATTTCAAGCCAACGAAGGGATTTGGACCCTCGACCTTCTGATTACAAGTCAGATGCTCTAGCCAGGCTGAGCTACGTTGGCATTAGGTTATGGACTTGGGAAGGTG
>JAJSDS010000104.1 GCA_028580875.1 Nitrosotalea sp. | reverse complement strand
GATGGTAATACCGGACATATCGCAAGTATTTGCACAAAACCCTCTTGATCTCCCTCTTAATTTGGTGTATGAACAACCATCGCCGTATAATGTTACCATCACTGCAGGAGGAAAACAACTCTCGTTTATAGAACGTGGATTTGAGTTTGATACAAACTGGAAATATGTAGTCAACATGGACCAAAACAATATGCTCAACGGTACAAGATACCAGGGAATTGTAACCATCCATCCGGACAATAACTTTGGGCCATACTCTGAGGTTCTAGTGGATGGAAAGACACAAAACATTACTTGCACAAAGGGATGCACTGTCATGCTACCTGACAGAAACAAAAATTCTACAGTTGAAGCATACAACATTTGGGGTGGCAAGGCATCGCAGACTTTTGACATAGACAACTCTGCACCTCAAAACACCTATGATTATAGCAAGATTGCTACACTGGTGTTACTGATATCATTGGCTGTCATTGGCTATGGATTTGTCAGGCGTTATTGGCGCGGGTTTGCAGCAGCAATAGGTTTTGGAGATAGCGACGAAGGCAAATAAATCATGAAAGATGAGGGATAGGAGTAAATTTGTCATAAGGCATATTGGAACTCAACAATTTATTAGATTAAGCAGATGGAACTAGTTCTAGTAAGTCCATCAAGGGTCTCAAACTTATGCTCTGAAATGGGATCAACTCACGATATACTAAAATATGTCATATCCCCCCCTAGGGGATAGTATGTCAGGAGCCTGTGAATACGACCCAAAAAAGGCACATGAACTAGTCGAGGAGTCAGAAGAGGACAAGCGAATAGAAATACTACGCATAGTCGGAATCGGTCTGGTCACATTATTTGTCGCATGGTTACAACTCATACAACCTGACTGGATTGGAAAGATCATAGTCACAATCACAGTTCTAGTTGGAGGTTATCCTATCTTCAAAGAATCACTGTATGCCCTAAGAAAAGGTCGTGTAAACATGGAACTTTCCATGGTGATAGCAATAATTGCATCACTGGCGTTATTACAATTTCTTCCTGCCATAGTCATCACATTCTTTGCTATAATGTCAGAATTTGTAGAAGGGTTTATCGTAAAAAAAGGGAGAAAAAATATCGAGATGCTATACAACCTTGCTCCAAGAAAAGCACTTGTCAAAAGTGAAGATGGGCAGACAAAACTACTTGAGATAGAACAAGTAAATATTGGAAATATAATAATTGTAAGAGAAGGAGACATCATTCCTGTCGACGGGATAATAATTTCAGGCTCGTCTACAGTTGATCAAGCCAGCATAACTGGAGAAAGTATTCCAGTAGAAAAAATTATTGGAGATAGCGTTTTTGCTGGAACAATAAATCTAACACAACAGCTGGAAATTAAATGTGAAAAGAAATCAACCGACACAACCTTTGCAAAAATAATACAGCTTGTTGAGGAAGCAGAGGCATCAAAAGCTCCAATACAAAAACTGACCGACAAAATGGCTACTAGACTTATTCAATTTGCAATAGGACTGTCTGTTGTAACATACCTTGCTACACAAAATGTAGTATCCGCACTTTCAGTCATTGTAGTGGCTGGTGCATGCGGTCTTGCCGTTGGTACTCCGATAGCACTGCTTGCTACCACTGGCAAATTGTCAAAAAAGGGAATTATTGTCAAAGGTGGGCTTCAGATTGAGAACCTAAGCCATACTGGAACCATAGTCTTTGATAAGACGGGTACGCTAACCCATGGAAAACCAGTTGTCTCGCAAGTAGTCTCAGTGGACTCTTCCAAGACGCCTAAGGAGATACTGGAATATGCAGCAATAGTTGAAAAGAATGCAAACCACCCCCTTGCAAGAGCCATAGAGGCAAGAGCCAATCAAGAGGGAATCCACATTTCAAAGGAAAGTTCTGCCGCCTCCAGCATGGTAACAGTTGGAAGGGGAGTCACGAAAATATACAATAACCAACGAGTAAGCCTTGGTAATCTAGAATTTATAGACCAGGAGATTAATCAAGGAAATTCAGAGTCAGCTTCTTCAAGAATTTCAGAATTATTAAAATCAAAAAGAAGTTCATTTCAATATCTAGTAAATGAATACAAGGACAATACGGGTCGTACTGTACAGATTATAGTAAGACAGCAGGATGTTGACTTGTTACAGTTTGCATTGACTGCAACATTTCTTGCTATTGATAAACAACTTGTAGGAGCAGTATTTTTTGAAGATTCTCTAAGAGATGATGCAAAAGAGGCAATCTCTGAGATTGAAAAAATGAAGATCAAAGTGGTAATGCTAACTGGAGATAATGAAAAGATAGCAAAACGAATTGCAGAAGAAGTTGGCATTGATGAATATCATGCAGAATTACTTCCACAGGATAAAGTTACAAAGATTGAAGATATTGTAAAAAAATATGGAGATGGCAAGATGGTCGTAATGGTAGGTGATGGAGTCAATGATGCACCTGCACTTGCAAAAGCTCATGTAGGAATAGCAATGGGCAAGACTGGAACCGATGTTGCCATAGAGACTGCCGATGTAGTTCTGATGACGGAGGATCTGATGAAAATTCCATACCTGATTAAAAATTCAAGAAAGTCAATTTTTACAGTAAGACAAAACTATTTTGGAACATTGGGTGTTGATGGATTTGGATTTATCCTTGCATTTACTGGTCACATAAACCCACTTCTAGCTGCACTAATCCATGTCTCTTCTGAACTTGTTTTCATGGTAAACTCTGCAAGGTTAATTGTTGACAAAAGATCTACAGGTGTTAGTTCCTGATTTTATTTGATACCAAAATAAATATTTCAGACGTTGGACAAACCATCCGACTAAATAAATACCGCTATAGGATTAAACACAAAACATGACTCACCACAAGCTGCCTGAAGTAAAGAAAAGACTGGCAAGGATTGAGGGACACATCAAAGGCATTAGTAAAATGATTGATGACGGAAAGGGCTATCCTGAGATTGTCCAGCAGATCACTGCAGTCAGAGCGGCTCTTGATAGTGCAATGGGAATAATAATTGAGGATCTGGCAGAACATGTCAGCCAATGCACGACTAGTAACAAGGGCAAGATGGCAGTCACAGAACTAAGAGACACAGTATCACAGATTCTCTGAGGAAAATTTGTTAATTTGAAGACTAAAAATGGAATTACAAATTTTGATACGGGAATTAAATATCTTGATCATATTATCATGAATTTCTGCGAATATACATCCTTAGAAGTAAAAATAAATCAAGTTCCGAAAAATAAAACATCTAGATCAATTATCAGCTACACTACAGAACTTCTCAGTAAGGCAATGAGTTTGTCTATTACAAATACATCTATAGTTGGATTCGGTTATGCTTCTATTCCATCTGATGAATCATTAGCCAAGGTTTCACTTGACTTGAAAAATAGTCAATATTGTAAGGTAGAACTTGGAATGAAAGGATGTCAGATAGATGATTTACAAAAAGAGGATCTTGAATATTTTTTCCATTTACTTTCTAAAAATCTCAAAGCATGTCTTCACATAACAGTAGAATATGGGATCTATGATAAACACAAAGTAGATGCAGTGGTAAAGGCGTTAGCGATGGCATGGAGACAGGCTACAAACAGGTATGAGAAAAAATAACTATGAGATCATTAGATTTATGGAATTTAGGATAAAATGTCTGAAGCAAGAGAACAGATCTCCATAGAAAGAATTTCCAAACTTAAGATCGTATTGATTCTTACTGCCACATATTTTGTTGCAGAAATAGTTGGAAGTTTAGTTACAAACAGTCTAGCACTATTAGCTGATGCAGGTCACATGTTAACCGATGTTGGTGGACTAGCTTTGTCACTTCTTGCAATTCATTATACCAGAAGAAAAGCCACACCACATAGAACTTATGGATTCTATAGGATGGAGATACTTGTATCACTTGCAAACAGTGTCGCATTGATTTTGTTATCAATTTACATTTTTTATGAAGGGTATCGTCACATCTTTCAGCCTCCAGAGATTTCAAGTATTCCTATGACAATAATCGGTGGATTTGGATTAATAATTAATCTAGCAGGGATTAGGATCCTTGGTGGACATTCTCATTCTGAACATCATGAATCCCATGAACATCATGAAGAAGAGAATCTGAACATCAAGGGTGCACGTCTTGAAGTTCTAAGTGATATGATAGGTGCTGTGGGTGTCATAGTAACAGGTCTCATAATATTTACAACAAAGTTCTATCTTGCGGATGCCATATTCAGTATTGGACTAGCATTGTTTATACTTCCAAGAACCTGGGCTCTTATGAAAAAATCAATTAACATACTGATGGAAGGTGTACCATCAAACATAGATTATGAAGAGATAAAAAATGCAATATTGCAAGTAAAAGGAGTAACTGGAATATTTGATCTGCACATTTGGACTATCACTTCAGGAATGGATGCCTTGTCTGCACATGTAGTTACACTTGATACTACAAAGTCACAGGCGATCATACTGGAAATAAGATCCATACTTGAGAAAAAATTCAATATAATACATTCTACAATTCAAATAGAGACTTACCATTGATGAGATATTTACAATGTTCCAGTTAGTCGTATTTTTTACTTCATTCAAGTATATCTTTGTAGAAGGTGGTGAACAAGTACTTGTAGGAATAAGCACTGCAAGTAGAATTGGATTAAAACAAACAATCAAGATAACAATTCTAGGACTTGTAGTTGGAGTAATTCTTTACTTTATCTTTTTAAAAATAGCTGGATTTGTACCTACAAAGCCGCTTGAGATAGCATTAGGATTAGGCTTGCTGTTTTTTAGCGGTACTATGTTTAAGGAATTTTTTGAAGATGAACACGAAGATGGTGCAACAAAATACAAAATCACGTACTTTTACATAGCCATGCTCGAGGCTGTGGAAAACTCTGTTGCATTGGCTACCTTTAGTTTGATAGAAATTACAAGTGCATTGATAGGATTTTTTATTGCAATAGGTCTACTTGTAGGATTATTGTGGCTTGGTGTTGCAAAGAAGATTCCATTGAAAATTACAAGGCTTGTAGCAGGAATACTTTTGACAAGCACTGCAATTCCACTCATTCTCTATGGGTTTGGGGTGCCATCTCCAGAATTTTTACACTGGCTGATTCCACCACTATCCTGAATACAAAATCCCTAATAATTATCCGAGCAAAATGAGTGGATACTAAACTAATTTTAGTAAACTCACCCCAATGTCATACACAATCAAAATTAGGTGGAGAAAACAAAATTATTGAATACGATATCTAATGCTCTTGTTAGTTTTTTCCATCTTTTTTTATATGAATTGGAATACCGCATCTTGCACAACGAACTTTGAGGCTGTTACATATTGAACGGTTTAGTCTGTCTTGGTCCTCTGATGATACTTGATGCGGATCACACTGTATAGTAATATCTGTCAGGGATAGATCTTGAGCAGGACTATGTACAAAGGTAGGTGTTACACCTACGCCAAAGTTGATTATCTGAATATCTTTTTCTTGTGGAAATGACAAAAAGAATGCAAGCTCTACATCCGATAAGGCAAGACTTTTTGAATGTAATTTTTGAGGTATGAAAGTATACGGATCAATTGATTTGACAGAAAACAATTCTGCAAGTTTTTGCTTGAGAGTCTTTTTTCCATGTATGAATTTGATCTTGCGAGATGTAATTCTATAAGAAAAACTGTTGAGAAGAACGGCATTGATGATACCATCTAACGTCTTGGTTGACTGGATAATATCTGTCCTTGATCTTTCCACCTCCAATTTGAAAATATCTTTTATTTTTTTGACATTGTCATGATGAACCTTGTTTAGTTTCTTGTGTTCCTTTTTGAATTGTTCATCTTCAAGGTCTTTTTTTAGATTAGCGATACGATTTTCAAACAGAATTTTCTCTTGATTCACACGGTCTCTTTTTTCTATATCTAACTCTGAGAATTCATGTAGAGTTGTCTCTACTCCAAATATGATAAAACAATTATACAGATTATGTCCCGTAAGTTTGCTTTTTGCCCCTGCAAGATCTGTCTTTCTCTTACTTGAAAATATGGCATTTTTCTTTGACATTCTACTCTCAAGTGAGGTCACTTTACCGTGTATTGCGTTTGAG
>JAJSDS010000103.1 GCA_028580875.1 Nitrosotalea sp. | reverse complement strand
GAGGTTACAAGTTCTACCACTTTATTGTCAATTTCTTGGCTTGACATTTTTTGTGGATCAAAGGAGGAATGAATCACCCTTGGCTTTGTCTTGGCCTCTGCAGGAAAGTTGCATTCATGTGTCACTGCCAAGACTTGATCCCCCACACCTAGTTCGTATAATATTTCAGTGGCACTTGGAAGAAATGAAACTATCCTGGTTTGCATCGTTAATTTGGTATTACAAATATTGTTTAAACCTATTTCAGGTTCAGTTTTGTCAGATACTGTCAACTTGAGAGCACATTTGCTGACTTTTTCTCCTTGTAAACGGTCTACTTATGGTTCCACTTTAGGAAATTCACTAAATTTGATCTTTTTAACACAGTTATCATGTTTGATTATTACTTTCCCATTTTCATTCATAATATTTTCAGGAATTTCAAACGTTGCTCCACCACCAGCGCCAATTTGTATTTCATAACGTTCTGTAGTATTTGCTACACGCAGTTTAGTTCCGTCAAAATATACTGAACAACTTTGTATCATTCTTTCTGGTTGTTGTAATCTTATTTTCCAAATTCCATTTACCTCATATGTATTAAAAAGAAATTTCGGACAACGATCTTTTTTTATGTAGAAAGCAGTTAAAACCGCAGTACCAGCTATAATAGCAGTGGAAATTGCAGTTATAATGCTCAACACCATCATGTGATTTCTTGTCTAGCATTTTGAATTAAGGTTATCCATTTTCACGCATCAAGTAATTGCCATACATTTGATACCCATCCCTCAAAACTTAAGAATAGCCCAAGGCTCGATTTGATTGATGACTGACTTTACAGTTATTGGGGGCCCGTCTTCAGAACAACTGGCAAAAAAGATTGCCTCTAAACTAAAATCAAAATTTATCGGATGTGAACTACGCGTCTTTCCAGACGGGGAAAGCAAGATTACACTCAAAGGAAAACCAAGCGGAAAGATATTGGTTGTACAATCAATCTATCCTCCAGTTGACTCTAACCTGCTTCGATGCCTTGCAATCATATCGCAGGCAAGGACATTTTCCTCTCAGGTGTATTTGGTAATACCATACATGGGATACGCAAGACAGGACAGGCAGTTCCTGCCAGGTGAAATCATCACAATGGAGCTTGTAGCCAAGATGTTCAAGGCTGCAGGTGCATCAAAGGTATTCATAGTTGACATACACAGTACTACTGCACTAGAACACTTTGCAATTCCTGCAAAAAATATCAGCGCAGTTGAAGAGCTTGCAAAACATTTCAAGAAAATGTCCCTGCAAGATCCTCTTGTGGTATCACCTGACAAGGGAGGAGTTGAAAGGGCAAAAAACTTTGCAAAGTTTCTCGGTGTTGACTATACCGCTCTAGAAAAGCATAGAGATAGAAAGACTGGAAATGTACAAATAAAATCAAAGGGCCTTGACGGAGTCAAGGGACGAGACATCATTCTAGTTGATGACATGATAAGCACTGGTGGCAGCATTGTGAAAGCTGCAGAGTTTTTGAGAAAACAAAAAAGTGGCAAGGTCTATGCCTGCTGCACACATGCTCTTTTGATTGGAGATGCAGAAAAAAATATCATAAAAGCCGGAGTTACAAAGATAATCAGTGCAAATACAATACCTGGCAAGACATCTGTAGTTGACGTATCACCAATAATTGCAAAGGCAATAACCTGAATGTCAAGCTTTTTTGTATTGCAAAGCCAATACGAAGACCTTGCAAGAGAAGAAATAATTTCAATATCTAAAAGCTATGACTCCAAGGTAGATGTAAAATCAGAGCCAAGGCTTGTCATGGTGTCATCCAAGGTACCTTGGCACAAAATTGCAAACAGGGCGACATTTGCAAGATATTCAGGACAAATTGCAGGAACATTTGATGATATCACAAAAATTGATTTTACCATACCAAAACCTGCATCATTTGTCTGCAGAACAATAAACCTGTCATCAAAAAATATTGGCTCGTCTTCACTTGAGAGGCAAGCCGGAGGAATACTCTCAAGAAAATGGGGCTCCAAGGTATCTCTCTCAGACCCACACCTTACAGTATATCTCATAATTACAGACTCGAAAAAGTATCTTGGATATTCTGATCGTCCTATTAAGCCAAAACTTCCAATAAAGATAATCAAGCATCCTCATGAGCTTGACATGAAGCTTAGCAGGTGTCTTGTTAATTTATCACAGCTAAAGGAAGGAAAGACGCTCTGCGACCCATTTTGCGGCACTGGCACAATTTTGCTTGAAGCCGAATCCATGGGAATAAAGTCTGTAGGAATTGATTTTGATAAGATAATGTGCAAAATAACAAAAAAGAATCTTGCCGCAAACGGGTTTGATGGAAAAGTGATAAATTCTGGCTACGAAGAAATGTTAAACATAAAGTCAGATGCAATCGTCACTGACCTGCCATATGGCATATCATCAAGGGCATCTATACCCCCAAAGAAATTGATCAAGGATTTTTTATCCATCATACCAAAAAGAAAAAAACTTGTAATGGTATACAAGAAAGGTCTTGAGGTGGATGAAATCAGCAAAGCAAAGAAATACGAGATTTACAGGCATAAGAGCCTGACAAGAGTGATTGCGGTAACATGAAACTAGTATTTTTGGGAACATCAGCAGCGCAGCCAACTGCAGAGCGCGGCATGACTTGCATCTGCCTAGTGCTAGATAGGGAAATTTTGATGTTTGATGCAGGAGAGGGCGCACAGATTGCATTTCAAAAGGCAAAGCTTGGCTGGAACAAAAAGATCAAGATCTTTGTGACACACTTGCATGGTGACCATTGTGTTGGAATACTAGGGCTGTTGCAGACCATGTCATTGCAGAACAGGACAGAATCTGTTGATATCTATGGTCCAACAGGAATCGAGGAGTTTATTGCGGCAAATCTTAAGATACTAAATTTTGGCCTGACTTTTCCTGTTAGGATAACCAGAATAAAGGAGGGACTGGTCTTTGACGATTCTGGGTACAGTGTACATGTATGTGAGGCAGAACATTCCATTCCTGCCTATTCGTATCTCTTTACAGAAAAAGACAGGCCTGGTAGGTTTTATCCAGATAAGGCAAAGGCGCTTGGCATTCCAGAGGGAAAACTCTGGCATGAATTACAAAGTGACAAAGAAGTCACGGTAGATGGAAAACTTGTGAGGCCTTCAGATGTGATGGGAGAAAAGAGACAAGGCATCAAGATTGGCATATCAGGCGATACAAGGCCTACTGACAAGCTTGCTGAATTTTTCAAGGGCTGCAATTACATGACATTTGATTCTACATATTCTGATACATTACGTGACAAGGCAAAAGACAACTATCACTCTACTGCAAAAGAAGCTGCAGAGCTTGCCAAAAAGGCAGGCGTTTCAAATTTGATCCTAACACACTTTTCTGCAAGATATGAAGATGTAGCGGAGCTTGTAAGTGAGGCAAAGACAATCCATGATTCTGTTACTGCTGCAAGGGATCTCTTAGAGATTGATTTGAAATAAAATGTGGGATACAATATCGGATAAATTACAAGATACAGAAAAAATTGTATTTGTTACAGGTGCTGGGATTTCCCAGGAGAGTGGGATTCCAACATTTCGTGGAAAAGATGGACTTTGGAGAAGATATGATCCAATGAAGCTTGCAACAATAGACGCATTCTATGAAGATCCAAAACTTGTATGGGAATGGTATGAGGAAAGAAGACAAAACATCTTGAATGCTAGTCCAAATCCTGGACATATCGCAATTGCAGAGCTTGAAAAGTACAGACAGGTTTCTGTTCTGACACAAAACATCGATGGGCTACACCAGAGGGCTGGAAGCACAAATGTCTATGAATTGCATGGAAGTATAATTACAATCAAGTGCACTGTATGTGATTTTAAAAATAAAATAACATCTGGATTTTTGCAGCTCCCCCCGCTTTGCAAATGTGGAAATATTTTACGGCCAGATGTTGTATGGTTTGGCGAAGCCCTTCCACAGGATGTATGGAAATCTGCAATGACACAGGCAAGTGCATGCGATATCATGATTGTTGTTGGTACCTCGCTTGAAGTCTCCCCTGCAAACCTGTTGCCAGTCTATGCCAAGCAGAATGGTGCAATGATAATTGAGGTAAATGTAGAGAAGACCCACATGTCATCAAGTATGGATCTTTCCCTTAGGGCATCTGCCGCAAAAGCCCTTCCTGGACTTGTGGATATCATATCACAGGTCCAGTGAGAAACGACAAGTTTTCAGATTAATTCTACAAAGGCAGAAGCAAAATCCAAATTATTTAGGGATTAGTAACAATAATTTATACAAATTAAAATTAATTTATGAAATAAATCACACTAATTATTAAATAAGATGAGAACGTATAGAAAACAATGCGGAAAGATGCAAATTATGACAAATGAATTTGCGTGACCCTGCGAAAAACTGTACATAGTTAAGTACAATGTGTTTGTACGAACGGCAAGAGAAAGCTTTTGTCTATACAGGGTCACGCCTTTTACCTTTTCATATTTTTATAAAATTCTAAATCAAATGCAACAAAATCATATTCTTATTGTGATAGTACACCGGTTATTGTAGAATTTTGCATGTTAGAGGGGGCATATGCTGATGCATGCAATATTCCATAAACTGAATTGTCTATTGTCATTTCTATGATATGCGGTGTATTTGGGACATCCTTTACTTCAGCTGTAAACTTTGAAGAATAAAATGTTCCAGTGAATAATACGGTATCGCTGTTTTTCATTGTGACTGTAACTGATCTTGTCTGGCCAGATGTGTCATCAAAGTTTAGCATTGCATTGTTTCCCTGATTTACCGTAGTAAGCTGTACTGTGCTGTAATAGGATGGCAGAGTTGGCAAAGCTGGTGTGCTGGTGGCGGGATTGGTTTGAGATGGTATGCCAGCTGATGATGTACCACCGTTATTAGAATAAGGAGTAATGACAAGGCCGCTTGTGACATTGACCGGAGGAGAATTTGGTTTTGCCGTTAATTGTACTACCTGTACTGGGTCACCTATATTTGCAGGACATTGGTCAAGTTGAATTATTCCTGTTAGTTGCTTTTTTCCATTTATTGTCTGGGCCAAGTCAGGAACAGAGATCTGGCATGTGTTGCCAGTCTTTTCAAAAACCTGTCCAGTATAGTTTTGTTTTGTTACATATTGTGGTGCAAGTTGGTAGACCGAAGTTGGTGCATTATTTGATCCTGTAGAATTGGTATCAAGAAGCTTTCCGCCCATGCCTATTTCTTTGATTGCCGACTTTGAAGCGTTGATGACTCCCTTGTCGCTTGTTGCCTGATCAATTTTGTCTTTTACTGTATCAAGGGCTGGTACGCTCTGGAATAATTTTGATGAATTGGGTATCAAGATAACTAGAGTAGCAATTATGATTCCAATAATGATGAGTTTTCCTATCAAGCAATCTCATGTATTTGGGTTTTCATAAAAAAGTGCAAATGCACACTAGTTGAGCAAGTGTGATAAATTTATCCAGTCATTTCCCTGTCGTCAGGGGCAAGCCAGTCCACTACTTTATCAAGATCTTTGGAATGAAGTATCACCTTGATTGGGCCCATGGCAGACTCTTCTGCCTCTTCGCATATTGCTATGACATCGACAAATGCTGCCTGCTTGTTGAGATAAAACCAGGTGGTGTCTCCCTTGGTATTGTATCGCATCTGCCTTCGATAAACCCGGTTGCTTTTGTGCTTCTTGATTGTCTCCTGAATCTTTGAGATAGATTCTAGTTCATGCGATATTGCCTTTATGCTCCCCTCTTTGTATTGATAGTCTGTTTCAAGTATGACTTTGGATACAGCAAGCCTTACCTTGTCTGGATCTTCGGATGGATTAACTGCTGCATATACCTCAATCTTGCAGGCAACTTTTGGAATCTTCAAGTCATCCAGCCTTTTATGACACGATATGCAGTGCCAACCAGTTCTTCAATTGTCATGTTGTTGTTGGAGATTGTTTCGTCTGCAAGTGCGATTGATTCACTCATGCCAACTCCAATCTCCCTTGAATCCCTTTTTGTAAAATCTTCGCGATCAGAAGGAGCATCGGACCTGCCGCGCTCTGTTAGAAACTTGTATCTTGTATCACCAGATGCATTTATTGCAAGAACTTTGACTGTGCCAATTTTTTTCAGTACCTTGACTTCTGCAAGTGATCGTACT
>JAJSDS010000102.1 GCA_028580875.1 Nitrosotalea sp. | reverse complement strand
GGATTGATTCTATTTCTTATGGCTTTTGTCATTAATGTAGTTGCACATCTTCTTGTTGCAAGAGTAGTAAAGTCACATGAAGGAGCTGTGTTGGCATGATAACTGTAGAACAAAGAACCGAATTTAGAAAACATTTCCGTTATAATGTTGGTAGAAGACTTGTTCTTGATAAAGCAATCAAGTGTGTAGTATTTTTATGTGTTGTAGTTGCAGTTGTACCGCTTATAGCTATTCTAGTCAATGTATTTAGCAATGGGGCAACTGCTTTATCATGGAATTTTCTTACTCAAGTACCTGGTGCCGTAGGAAGTGATGACCTTGGTGGAATAGGTCCTGCTATTCAAGGAACTTTGGTGTTGATTGGATTATCTAGTCTTATAGGGGTGCCAGTTGGTGTAATGGGAGGGATATTTCTCTCGGAATATGGTAACAATCGGTATGGGAGAACTGTACGATTTTTTAATGATGTCCTCGCAGAATTTCCAACCATAGTCATTGGAGTGTTTACATTTGTTTTGATAGTATTGACTGTTGGTAACTTTTCTGTTTGGGCAGGATCCTTTGCACTATCTATTGTCATGTTGCCAATTGTTATGCGAACAACTGAGGAATCACTCAAGTTGGTACCTGTTACATACAGGGAAGCAGGTTATGCTCTTGGAATTAGGAGGTGGAAAGTAGTTTTCACGATAGTGTTAAGCGGTGCAAAAAGTGGTCTTGTAACCGGAATTCTATTGTCAGTTGCAAGAATAGCAGGAGAAACTGCACCTCTTGTATTTACAATTCTTGGAAGTAGTCAATTTATTCAAGGTTTTGATGGGCCTATTGATGCACTACCACTAAGAATCTGGAGACTCTCATCTCTTCCATATGATAGTTCTGTAACGCAAGGATGGGGTGCAGCATTTGTTTTGATAATTTTGGTTCTTTCAATAAATATCTGTGTTAGATACTTATTCTTACAAAGAAAGGGACAGACCATGTTAAAGTTCAAGAGACTAGGAAGTATGTCATGATGGAAACCATGACAAAGACTCCATTGAAAGATATCTCTACTGAGGACGTGAAATACAAACTCATTGCAGAAAATGTCTCTGCAAGCTATGATGGTATAATTACGGTCAAAAACATCTCAATGAAATTCCGTGACAAGGCAGTTACTGCACTCATAGGACCTTCAGGATGTGGTAAAACAACATTTCTTAGATGTTTGAACCGAATGCATGAACTTACAAAGAATGCTACACTGACAGGAAGAGTTTTGCTTGATGGAGAGGATCTTTATTCTAATAAAGTGGATCCTATAATCAACAGAAGAAAAATAGGAATGGTATTCCAAAAACCAAATCCATTTCCTACTATGTCTATTTATGACAATGTTGCATGTGGCCTGAAACTTAACGGAGTAAAAGACAAAAAAATAATCAACGAAGTGGTAGAAGGCTGTCTTAAGATGGCTTCGTTGTGGGATGAAGTCAAAGGAGACTTAAAAAAACCCGGAATGAGTCTCTCGGGAGGTCAACAACAACGTTTGTGTATTGCCAGAGCGCTTGCTATACAGCCGGAAGTTCTTTTGATGGATGAACCTGCTTCTGCACTTGATCCTATTGCAACTCAGAAAATTGAGGAGATGATTCAGGAGTTGAAAAAGGAATATACTATAATAATTGTGACGCATAACATGCAACAGGCAACCAGAATATCTGACTATACTGGGTTTATGTATCTTGGAGATCTGGTAGAATTTGGAGAAACAAAACAAATCTTTGAAAATCCTAGAAATGAAATAACTGCAAAATATGTTCAAGGCCAGTTTGGATAGATATCATGACTCGTCTCATAGATCCACATCTTGCAAATTTATCTGAAATGATGAAACAAATGTGTGACTTGTCAATTAGGTGTACGAATCTTGCAATTGACGCCTATCTGGGGGGACAAAATGCACGAAAGGAAGTTCATGATCTTTCCAGTCAGATGATGGATTTGTATGACAAAGTAGGTGAACTTACATTTGACATGATTCTGAGATATCAACCGGTTGCAAGCGACTTTAGACTTATACGTTCTTCACTTGAAATCTCATATGGGTTTACTAGGCTCGGAAGATATGCTTATGATATAACACTAGTGCGAGATACTTTTGGTGATCTTTCTGACTGTAAAAATGAAGTTGTTTATACTTTATCTGGTGAGATAAAACAGATGGTTAAACTTGCTGTAGAGTGTTTTGCAACCCTTGACCTGGAAAAAGCCAGAGAATTAAGAACCGATGAAGATCTTGTTGATAAATATTACAACAAGCATTTACCAATGTTGATTACACTTAGCAATGTCAAATGTGCACTTGCGGATGCTTTGGTTTTACGATATATGGAACGTATGGCTGATCATGCTGCATTTGTAGGCGATTCTGTAAGCTATATTGTTACTGGTGCAAGAACATATCGTTAATCCTAAACGCACTTCATCTCATTTGATCTATATAGATTATTAATTGATATGCAAACTATGTTGACCAAGGGTAAATAGAGTAACTTTTCCTGACAATATGATGACTAAAGTCATTCTCGGATTAACATTGATGTTAATCCTAATAGTGCCCGCAATGTCATTGCATGCAAGTGCACAGACAAGTCAATCCTATACGATTACAGGGGCAGGATCAACTTTTGTGTTTCCATTAATGGATACATGGAGAGTTGAATACAACAAAATACACCAGAATATTCAGCTTAACTATCAATCAATTGGTAGTGGGGCAGGAATAAAACTCTTGGACCAAAAAAGTGTAGACTTTGCAGCATCTGATGCACCATTATCGACATCTGAAATGCAACAGGCTCCTGGCGTACTTACGATTCCAGATTCAATAGGTGGAATAACAATTTCCTATAACGTTCCTGGAATTGATAAGGGACTAAAACTAACAGGGCCTGTGATTGCACAGATCTTTATGGGGGATATCACCTCGTGGAACGATCCTGCCATATCTAGTCTCAATCCTGGAGTGAATTTGCCTAACCAAAAGATAGTTGTGGCTCATAGATCTGATGGATCTGGAACAACATATGCATTCACTGACTATCTTTCCAAAGTCAGTCCTGATTGGAAAACCAAAGTGGGTCAAGGAAAGACAGTGCCATGGCCAATTGGTACTGGAGGTCAAGGAAATGCCGGTGTAGCAAGTATTGTAAAATCTACACAATACGCCATTGGATATATTGAATTGGCATATGCATTCCAAAATAAAATGACATATGCATTTGTCCAAAATGCTGATGGTAATTCCTTTGTGGAGCCAACTCTTGATACTGTTGCGGCAGATGCTGCAGCAGCTGGTACCAACTTACCAGCAGCAGATGGTGACTGGAGTCAAGTATCCATAGTAAACCAACCGGGAACCAATTCCTATCCTATATCCACATTGACTTATGTGATGGTATACAAGGATCTGAGTACCGTATCAGGAGAAACCAAGGACAAATCAACTGAGGTAATCAATTTCCTCAATTGGATAATAAACGATGGTCAACAGTACTCTACAGGCTTGTTGTATGTACCACTGCCAGATTCAATCAAAAAGGTTGATGAGGATGGGCTTGCCAAAGTGACATTTTCTGGAGGTGCAGTTCCAGAATTTGGTCCAATAGCAGCTCTTGTTCTTGCGATTGCAATTGTATCTATAATTGCGGTTTCAACAAAAACTGGACTTAGATTTAATCCAAAAATCTAAAACTTCTTTTTTTTAATTAGTTATATGTAAATACAATTTGATCATTATGGATGATTTATTTTTCAACCTACCATTGTAGTGACTTTTCATAATCTATGTTGATCTATAAGTTAATTCTATAAATCAACATAGCATATAGCTGTTTACATGATCTATGTCGATTATATGTAAATAAACAAATCTTTCATACGCATTCAATGACAAAAAAAATCTTCTTAGGATTAACATTAATGTTAATCCTATTAGTGCCGACAACTGTTCTTAGTGTACGTGCTGATTCTGCACCTCCAGCACCTGGTGACAGCGACAAATACAATTTCAATGCAGGGGGATCAACATTTGCTTTTCCAATTGTTGATCAATGGAGAGTTGAATACAACAAACTATACCCTGGTATCACATTGAATTACCAGTCTATAGGTAGCGGAGCTGGCATTAAGCTATTTACAGCAAAGAAAGTAGAGTTTGCAGGAACTGATGCACCATTACAAACTTCAGAAATTGCAAAGGCTCCAAAAGGAACACTCACAATCCCAGAATCAATGGGTGCGATAGTTGTTACATATAATCTTCCAGGAGTTCAAAAAAATGGACTCTTGCTAACTGGAAATGTAATAGCGAAAATCTATCTGGGTCAGATTTCTAAATGGAATGATCCACAAATTGTGAAACTTCAAACCGATCCAACCATTGCAAAAGCATTACAGAACGATAGAAACAAGATTATTCTTGTACATAGATCAGATGGTTCTGGCACAACATTTGCTTTTACCGGATATCTTTCACAAGTAAGTTCTGATTGGAAAGGCAAGGTAGGACAGTCGACCTCTGTTCCGTGGCCGTCAGGTATGGGAGGCTCTGGTAATGCTGGAGTAGCAGCCATAGTAAAGAAAGTTCCTGAATCGTTAGGATATGTAGAATTGGCATATGCGAAAACCAACAAGCTAGCATCTGGAATTCCAATGACATATGCTTATGTTCAGAACCACGACAAGACTGCGTTTCTTGACGCTACTGTGGATACCACTGCTGCCGCAGCAGTTGGCGCAATATCGTCACTACCTGCAGCTGATGGAGTTTGGAGCAAAGTTTCAATCAATGATGCACCAGGACCGAAATCATATCCAATTGTCACATTCACCTATCTGTTGGTGAATCCAAACCTTGAACAACTCAAGGGCATGGATAAACAAAAGGCTCATGATTTAGTCCACATGCTCTACTGGTTTGTAACAGATGGCCAAAAGTACTCTACAAAACTATTGTATGTCCCACTACCAAGTGAAGTACAAGAGTTAGACAAGAAGGGTATTTCTGAAATAAAATTCAATGGCCAACAACTCTGGACATATCCATAAAGGATATCTTTCCTTTTCTTTTTATTTTTCTCTAGAATTACATGTGTGTATATTACATCATAATTCATACATTGTGCAATATTTACAATCATCTAAAAATGGATTCTATGGTGAACTACTAGAACTATTTGCACTCTGTTAAAAGCACAGAATCCACCCCTCATAGAATGTGGTCAACTGATGCCTGATGAAAGCTGTAGAAAATGCGGAGGAGATCTTGCAAAACATCTTTGGTGCAGTCATTGCCGGAAAACAATACAAAAAATATGTAAGATGTGTAGTAGGGAAACAGTGCCACAGCCGCATATTTCGTGTCTATCTCAGCTAGTGGGCTTGAAACATTTAACAAAGATTGCCATGACCTGATGGTACTGTGAATTACTGGATTTGATAAAAATAAGAAAAAGAGTTAGTTCTTGACTAACGATTGTCGTAATGTCACTTTGATCTTGTATGCTGTGAGAATTTCCTTGCATCTGTTTCTTATGGTGACTTCTGTTATTCCTGCAACACTTGAGACATCTCTTTGAAGGATGCTCTGCCCAAGCAGGGTTGATGCTATGTACAAATATGCAGCAGCCAACCCATTTGGTGCCTTTCCGTCTGCAAGGCTGTGATCAGATGTCTTTTCTGCAATTTCCGCAGCAAGTCTTTCTACACGAACTTCAAGCTTTGCCAGATTTGCTATTTTTGATATGTATTTTTCAAGAGTGACAACCGGAGCTGTTTTTGAGCCAAGCTCCATCACTAAGACTCTATAGTATTTTGCAGTCAGTTTGACATTGAGTTTTTCTTCTTTTGAACTTCCTGTTGCAGCGCAGATCTCGTCAAGTGATCGTACAACATCACATTGTTTGCATGCCATGTAAATTGTTGCAGCTGACATGCATGCAACTGATTTGCCTTTTGCATCTGCCTGTCCCTGGAAATTTCTGTATATCATGGATGCTGACTCGATAACATTTCTTGGCAATGATAATGCATGACATGTTTCACCTATCTTTGCCAAAATGTTTGCCAGTCTTCGCTCTTCTGGAGATGCAACCCTTATTCTTGTCTGCCATTTTCTTAGGTTGTACATCTGATTTGCGACATCGCTTGATATTGTTTTTCCACTAAAGTCTTTAGTTCCCA
>JAJSDS010000101.1 GCA_028580875.1 Nitrosotalea sp. | reverse complement strand
GTTAATTTCTGGTCCTGTCTTGACTGATGTATCCCAGACTGCAGGTGCTCTACAACAAAACACCAAAGTCAAAAACAAAGATCACAGGGTATTTCTTGATGGTCTTTATCTTTTTGAGAAACTCGACAAGATCGAAAAATAGATTCAGCAAAGAATAAATCCGCTTATCCTACGAACAAGTTTAATGCCGCCCTAGCTCAGCGTGGTAGAGCAGCTGGCTGTTAACCAGCGGGTCGCCAGTTCAAGTCTGGCGGGCGGCGCTTTAATATTTCTAAATTCGAATTCTGAAACATTTACTTTTCATTATGACAATTCATTGGCCGAAAACTTGCAGGTTTCATGGTGTGGTATTTCTAAATTCGAGTTTAGAAATATTGTAATGCGATCACGCTTTGGTTTATTCTATTAGACAATATGGATCTAATACGGATCATATTATGATGATACATGCAGGAGGTCCGCATTGGCCAGAACAAGACGCGCAAATAGATATTGCGTGGATTGTGGGGGTAGATTAGTTTACTATCCTCGCCTTTCAAACCCTAAGGCTCCCAACGAATACAGGGTTCTGGTTTATGCTTGTCCCGACTGCACTAAAGATTTTGATAAACCAAAGATGTTCTCAATCAAACGAAATGTGGTAGACGAACCAATAGAAACTGTGGAAATAGAAATTGTCCAAGCCAGAGAAAAAATACCTGAAATGGTAAAGACAGCTACTGTCTGACAAAAACGCTAAGTATTACCATAATATTTTGAAAACTGTTGCGAGTCTTCTATACTCAAAAACTAGATGACATTCTTGGGAAAATTGAGCTCACAGACTGGAGGCAACGTCTCCGGGAACCACTAACTGTTGCAGAGCATGCCATGTCGGATAATTGGAAGTCCTGTGCACTTGGGGAGAGGATGAAAAAAGAAGGTCGAGATCTTGACAGGGTAAAGGACCTGACCCCTGAAGCAGTAAAGCTAGGATTTGACTTTGCAACTGCAGTCAAAAAAAGGGACAGTTCTGCAGCACTTGAAATCTTGGAGCAAATTGAACGACTTCCGACAATTTGGCGCAATCCTCAAGACTTGGAATAATTTTGTATAGTATCTTTTTTGATATTTCTTGGCAACTTTTAGTCCAAGACCCCCTGGTTTGTACCATAAAACCATGCCAAGTTTTTGAATTTTCCATGCGTAAATGCCTGGTAATTTTTTGTGACATTTTCATATCTTGAAAATTTAGGTCAAAAACATAGGGTTTAGCTTTTGTTCAGGACCTGGAAAGAAAACAGAACCTTTACTGGGCAATGGGGGTGTTTTGACCCTTGGCTGCTATTAGCACGCTCAAGTGTTACACCCCCCCTAAAATTGGCCATTTTTGAAAAAATGACATTATGCCTGAAGGCTGGAAAATAACTGGGGGTTTAACTTTCAAGCATGAATCTAGAAAATTCCAAATTTTCAAAAAACGACCAATTTAGACCAATTTTTGGGCAAAAACTAGTGTATGATCGTGTAGGTTTGGTACTAATAGAGTGGGTAGAAATAGGCCAAGATGCCATAAAGTATTGTATTTCGATGGTTATGTGTTACAAGTGCTTTGAAGGAAAACATGATGTCTGCATGGGAAAACAGGGTCTGTTTGTTTGTGAATGCGAACTATGCAAGAAAGATTCAAAATCAATCAACAACGTCATGCCAGATTCTGTCAAGTATGTAGAAAAACACTAGCTAAACATTTCAGGATTAATTTTGTACAATTAATTATCGTGAGAGAGTTACAAAAACCCTCACGATTCTAGGCCTGGTCAGTTTGTGGGTAGCCGCAGGTGATTTGTTTACATGATATCTTAAGTCTCTAGTAGAATTTTTTGAATATTTAGCTAATTCTTTTCAAACTTGGTAAATGTCACACATGCACTGTATGGTCATGTCTAAAATTGCAAGACTGGCACAGAAATATCTGGTGCAGGTCACCTTTGATGTCTTTTTTTATTTTTGAAATCAGCTTGTCCATGGCAAGACCGTTTCTTGGGCAATCTTTGGTGGGACAAACCATGTCGTAATCTAATATGTGGTCAAGGCAAAAATATCCCATTTTTGAAGAATAGATTCCTTCTTTACTACATGACCCTTTTTCACATTTTCGTTCCTTGTGCAAAAAACCCTTTGGGATTCTATTTGCTCGTATGTCTGACTCGTCCATGTTACAAACTGATTATATCTATAATTTAAGAATCATTGATCTTTGGCTTTTGGACTTCTAAAATCGTTACTGGTACATTGATGTGGGTTATCTTGGCATGAATAATCTTGTTTCTTGTTGTACATTGGCAAAATTTTATGTCATTCTGTGGACGCTTTTACCGACGTACTAGAAAAATAATGTTTCAGAATTCGAATATGGAAATAATGGAATTAACGTAGGCTGTCAGTCCATGATACAAACAAGTGGATATTAAGTTCAATTTTGTCTGTTGTATAATGAGACTAGTACTGGTAATTGCCGGTATGTTACTTACAATTATCTCGATTCCGCTGCATTCCTATCTGCCGCCTGTATTGACTAATGCAACGCATTCGTTTATTTCATCAATGTCTATTGGAAACATGAATTCTGTATCCATGCTACGTCAGATGGGGTACCCGTCCATGCATCAGGTGATCTTTGTTCTCCAATACATGATAATAGGGATGGGAGTTGCAGGCGCAGGCCTTATGTTATTTGGTGTAATGGCCAAAAAGGCACCAAAGGCAATATCTGTAAAACTGGTTACAGACGAGCCTTTGAAAGAATTACACATAGGGGGGCAATCACTTGGCTCAAAGGCAACAAAAAACACTCCTAGTCCAGAGCAGGCCAAAATATTTGACTCTGTAAATGATGTTCTTGGTAAACTGGAAGGCGAACTAAAGGACATGAAAATGGGCTATGAAGATCACAAGCAAAAAATTGAAAGTGAAAAAAAGAAACTAGAACAAAGGCAAAGGGAAAAGTTGGCCAAAATTATTGCCACAGGTGAAGTGTTGATAAAAGAAATCACGCCTGATAGATTTGAAGAAAGAATAGAGCATTATGTTGAATTGAAAAATACGGAGACTGGACAGTTAGTAGACCTTTCACTGCTTGCTGAAAAATTTGCCAAGATGAAGAAAAAAATGGATTCTACTGATGCAAATTATACACCAAGTGAATTTGAAAGTATGAAACGATTTCTTGATGAATAGGATAATTTGTTTTTTTTTTGACTGATTAATTCTGTGTTTGAGACTTGCGTATGCTCTCTGCCAATGCAAGTTTTGCATCCATTATGCCTTTTAGTGCGTTATCTATTCTTGCTAGATGTTCGTTTACTCCCTCTGCATCGCTTTTTATGTTTCTCAATTTTATTGCCTCCACCTCAAGTGAGATATCTGAAAGATATTCTGTGAATATCTCTGAAAATGAGGGTGCTTTTCCACCAAGTGTGAGACGATGCGTCATGAATTATACTCATAGTCTGTAGTATAAAAAAATGGTCTGCCAAAAATGGAAATATAGTTTGAACCAAAAATTGATGCAAATTCACCCTTACACTAATTAGATAGTATGTTTCAGAATTCGAATATGGAAATATGCGAAATCACGTTACGTACGTCAAAAAAACCAACTGATGCACAAATTAGAAAAATCCAGGAATATTTTACAGAAATGCCGCTAGAAGAGATCTTGTCTGGGTTGCATTTTGCAAAAAATAGGTGGACTGCAAAAGATGCCGGCGTGCTCAAGGTGGGAAGAAAGAGCATAATAAACAAGGAAATTCATTCTGTGACTTCTGAGCAGGCACAGTGGAGATTGAAAAACTGGAAGATGATGATTGCAAATTATAGAAAACTAGGGTACAGCTATCCTACAATATCTAGAATCAAAAAGCACTTTGTAGAACTGAGTAAAAAACGCTCTAGATAGGTTCTGGCGCTTTTGTCGTAGTGCCAAGCGTTGGAGGAAGATCTGGAAGGGATTGTCTCACATGTCCTTCTAGGATTGATTGGGCTTCTTCCAATATTTGGTTTGTCTCGGAGTTTGTCGTATCCACTGTGAAGCTGTTCTCGCCGTTCACTGATGCACCAGACATGATTTCTCCTAATATGTTGGACAAGTCTGACATGGATGAATCTGCGGCTGGCATTAGGCCGTTTAGACCTGCTCCTAGTCCCTTTATGATTGACATGCATGGGCTTAGTGTGACCACCACGTCTCCAAGTTCTGATATGGTATTTAGTCTCAATTGAATCTGCTCCATGGCTAATTTTGCACCTGTTACCATGTTGTTCATTTTTCTAATCTCGTGTAACTCTGTAGCATACGCATTAGAATATGCCTTGTTGTGTGATCTTACTGCCTCTACAACTTTTTTAAATATAAAATCGTCTTTTTCTTTTAATTTCTTTGAAATAGAATCAAGTTTTATGATTTGTAACTGTAACTTTTTTTGTGCCTCGTCAATCTTTGGCTTTAATGGTGCATCTGGCTTTACCTTGTCAATTACTTTTTGAGAGATGCTTTCCTTTTGTACATTCCACTTGTTTGTAAAGTTCATTTTTAATTGTGTCTTGATTTGAAATGTTATTTTAAACAGCCATGTTCTTACTTGATATGTAACTGTAGTGACAGCAAGCTTGGGTTACAACTTTTTGCAGTACCTGTTGATCTAATATGTTTCTAAATTCGAATTTAGAAACATAATATCTTGACTAGCCAAAGGTAAATGTGTAGATTTCAAAGCCTGGGTGGCCAATTATGGTAAGCGTATGAGAGCCTGCCTGCTTTGATGATATGATGTTGTACAGCCTGTTCTCTGAGATTGTGGCAACGCCATTTTTAGTATCCTGACCTGCATCATCACTTGTAACTGGCTTGCCATCAAGTAATACTTGAATCGTAGTATCTGGTCCTGTTGCTACAATGTGTACATCTTGTGCAGTATATGGCAAAACTATTTTTCCATTGTCTGATGACAACTTCATGCTGTCGTGCAGATTCTGCCATTGCCCATCAAGGTAAAAATGATCTTTTTCTAGGTTTGATGGAATCGTATAACTTACTGTTTTTTCTGGCTGGAACCCTTCAGGGTTTCCAAAATAATTTCTTCCGTCTGCAAAGTCATAACCAAAATAAAGTTCTGGAGTTTGGTATATTGAAAATTCATGTGACTCTAAATTGACAAGACTCTGATCTGCTGTGATATTAAGTCCTAGTCGTTTTGCTCTTTGATCAAGTAGTTGCTGGATAATTTTTTCTGTTTGATCATACTCTCCTTCTCCAAAATGCGTGTGTCGTATGTGTCCAAGGTCATCTGTGATGTATTCTGCAGGCCAATATCTGTTTGAAAATGCATCCCATGTCTTGTGATCGCTGTCCATTACTATTGGGTATGTCAAACCATATTTTTGCACCGCCATTTTTACATTGTTTGGATCTTTTTCAAATTCAAACTCGGGAGAATGTACCCCGATTATCAACAAACCCTTGTCTGCATACTTGTCATTCCATGCTTTAAGATATGGAAAAGTCCTGATGCAGTTTATACAGCTATATGTCCAAAAATCATAAAGTACTACCTTGTCTTTCATTTTTGCTTTTAGATCTTCTGGCGTTGTATTGATGTAGTCTGCAATTCCTGTCAAATCTGGAGCCTGTGGGTAATTGTTTTCATCAGGATATGATGCAGACTGGCCTTGCAGTGTAGTGGTATTTCCAGTTAAAGTTATCTGATTTCCTGCACTCTGGACTGTCTTGTCAAGTGATGTAAAAAATATGCCAATGCCGCCTATTGCTATTGCGATGATTATCGCACCAATTATTGCGGTTTTAATCTCTTTTCTCATCATTATCATCCTAATAGTATGTTATTTAGCAACGGAAAACTTGCAATGGCTGCTAGCTGATTTGTGTACACCAAGACTCCTAGTGTTATGATCAAAGCTCCCATTATTATTGAATAGTATTTCAGATGTTTGCTCATTGACTTGATAAATCCTGTGAATCTTGAAAAGAATACTCCCATCAAGATAAATGGAATCCCAAGTCCAAGTGAATAGCTAAGAAGTAAAATAAATGCATGGCTTGGTGTTGTTGCAGCAAGTGTTAAAATGCTTCCAAGGATTGGTCCTATGCACGGAGTCCATCCTGTTGCAAATGCAAGACCGAACACAAATGACAGTGGATAGCTTGACTTTGTCCTGTTTGGCAAAATCTTTTTTTCAAAATTAAGTTTTGAGATCTTGGATGATAACAACATGAAAATTCCAAATCCG
>JAJSDS010000100.1 GCA_028580875.1 Nitrosotalea sp. | reverse complement strand
GAGGAAACAAGAGTGGTTCTTGAAGTTAGCCCATGTGGATGATAGTTGTCATGCCACGCCTTTCATATTCATTGCCGTCCTTTGTTTCAATTACAACTACGGTAAAAGATATGACATCGCGCAACTGGCATTTTTGAGCATCCATTTTCAGATGTAAATCTAACAAGTCAGAATCTGTTTCAGGAATGTTTGATTCATCTATTGTAACAGGACTAGTAGAACTTATCAAGAATCTTTTTTCTTTTTGATGCCATCCAAGTTTTACTTTGGAGCCTTCCCTTCCAACTGCCTTTATGTTTATGTCAATCATTCCAGGTTTTGCAAGTGTATATCCTGACATGTTATTTACAAAGACTCCAATCTGAAATGGATACCCTGCAGTGTTTTCTGCCATCTTTTGTATTCCATCATTCATTACAACATCTACTCCCTTGATTGTAGTTGCAATCTTTGCAATCCATTCGTTGGTTCGCTCTACAATTGCATGTATTTGAGAACGTCTCTTCTTGTCTTCTTCTTCTGGTAGCTTGTAATAGTCAACCCATGCAAGATAGTCCCCGCTGATGTCTTTGATGAACTGGATGCATGTTACCTTGTAATCTTCAACACTTGTTGCCCGCTCTGAATATTCGTCATGTGGTGCACCGTCGTTGTCCATTGGAAGCATGAATTGTATTCAAAGTGTGTGTAATTAAAAGAATTTCTCAATCATAAAGAAACATTGCCTGATAAGATTAGACGGTTTAAGAAAATGACATGATTTCCAGTTCAGAAATACCATTGTTTTCGTGCCTAATAATTGGGAATAAATGGTACGATTTTGAAGAAATGGTTTCGTACCTTCACTAGATTCTAGACAAAAAAGATCCTAGTAATCCAGAAATGACACTTACATATTTTAATTGGGTTTGAAGATCATTCACAATAATCAAAACCTAATGCATATATGAGAAAATTCCAGATTATAAACATGAGTTTCTCCCAAATCTCTTCTAGACTCCAAGAAGAACTAAAATCAAATAGCCCCCAGATTAGATTCCTCTTAAAAAAGAGCCCGGGCCTTGCATTTACTACAATAAACGAAATTGCAACAAATGTTGGAAAAAAATACAACATCAAAGTTTCACTGAATTTTCCCGAGAGAGGAAAAATAGAAGACTATGAATCCTACGGGACAGAAAACATTGGATTTGTCTTCCAAAGAAACAGCAAGTCATTTACCATACCACGGGATATGATAAAATCAAAAGCTTCTGAACTATTAGAAAACGTCCAGATCCAGGACGCATACATGTATGAAGGAAAAGAGGGAGTCCGAGTAATTGACCAAAACTATAGACTTGATGTCTTGCCAGCTTCGTTACACATATGGGGCAAGATAAACAACAATATCAAAAATTTCTGCGACTGGTTGTTTGAGAATTGTTACGAAGTAAAGCCAGGTGTTGACGGGGCTTTGAGTGAGATCAGTTCGTAAGTGTATGTGAGATTTCCATCAGGATCATAAATTTCAGATTTAACAGGAAGTGGCAAGTTGTCAACTACCCAGATTTTGTTGATGTTGGCACCAATTCTATATGACAACAAGAATGCATTTGCAGAACCAAACTGAAACGGCATCTTTCCAGTATCAGTTACCTTGAGTTTCTCCTCATTTGCACCAATGTACAGGTCACCCCACTCGGCATCTTTTGCAAGATATTTTTCATCAGTTGCATAGTCCCTCATTGAAAATATTGACTGGTTGAGGATATCAAAATATGATTTTGACTCGTTAGACGTATTCACAAAATCATAGACCAAGCCAATGTTTACTGTTTGATCTATTTCCTTTCCACCATCACTTGGTGTTATTTTTACCAAAAGCTGTTGCGCCCCTCCAGAGACTGGAAGAAACTTCATGTCAGCTAAAAATTTTGTCTTGTTAAAAGAAACCTGGTATACCATATCAGGAGTGTATTGTGATCCTTTTCCCATGTGCCATTGGCTTGCCTGTACCGGTGCTAACAGGTAATCGTGTTTCAGGTTGGCAAGAAAGGGCCATGCAAGTCCTGCTACTGCGGCAATTACAATGACAGCAAAAATAGCTACTATTCTTATGTTGGGCATTATTTCAACTAGTTTTTTTACAGTTTATTTGATAATCCGGGATTTACCCTGATGAATAAAACTCCTAGTCCAACTACAACTGCCATTACCATCAATGCACTCAATGGGAATTCTGGTATTGCTGGACCCACTGTTACAGAGCCTGACAACCATGGGCTTGGTTGGTCAAAGTAACTAAATGATCCTGCATCAGTGAAAGTATGAGAATATGTCTGTCCTGGCTGTATCAGGCCACTGTCAAACTTGCCATCAGGTCCTGTCTGTGCAGAACCACTGGTGATAGAATGAGGTTTGTCATCAGTATTTGTCCAGGTTACAGTAGTGCCAGGCATCACTGATACATCTTTTTGATCATATGTGACACCGTTGCTGTCAGTTGAGCCTTTAGGAATGTTTATTGAAATTTGCATTGGCATTGTAGTGTTGACAGGTGGCTGGCTTGTAGTACCATTGCTGATAGGCGGTGGGCTTGTAGTACCATTGTTAACAGGAGTTGTGGAACCACCAAATGCATCTTGTGTCTTTACATCAATTCTTACCAGTCCTGCAGAGCTAGTGTCCGGAAGTGAACCTTCAGCTCCAGTACCCAATGCAGCAATTACAAAATGAGTTACAGGAGTTGTTCCTTTCAAGACAAATGTGTTATCATCGTCTCCAACTGGTGCAAACAAAGATGTTCTGCCCTTGTCTTGAGCAAGAGAGTACAATTTATGATCATTGTCATCTACAATGAAGATGTCATATTGTAAATTGCTGAATTTTTGAGTTTGATCATAGTTCTGTTCAAAGAACAATCTAAATTCTATCGGACAACCATTGTGTGGATTAGACGGACTATATCTGTACTCTACAACCATTGAACTAGAATCAGTTGTAGTGACCTTGTGAACTGAATCTCCTTGCATGTCGGGCTGATCACATTGTGCACTTACTTGTGTAGCTACAGTCGATGGTGCTTTCAATACATCAGGCTCTGTTTGGCTGTTACCCATCTTTAGTAATTCCAAAGTATAATCCGGCGGCGGTACACCAGTTGTTACGTCAACATATACAACTGCCTTTACTGGATATGGAACACTAGAGTCTACCCATATTTTATTATCAACACCTTTGTGCCAACCTAGAACATACGTATCAAATGTACCAGCACCTACTGTAACTTTTTCATGGCTTACTGGAGCAACAGATTGTCCACCCACTGAACCAGTTCTGCCCCATGCTGGGAGATCAAAAGTCTTTGGAGTATCTCTTGTTGCAAAAGAGTCTAGCCAAGAGACTGTGCTCCTGTAGACTCCAGTATAATCAGAAATGTTAGGATCAAAAGATGTCGGGTCTGGAGTTATTTTTCCTATTGTCATTATACCCTTTTGTACAATAGAGCCATCAACTGCCATGAATACTACATTCCATCCGTTTCCATCACTTGTTTGATTTTTAACCCAAAAGTCCATCTGTAGTGGTGCACAGTTATGCCAGTCAGTCCAGCAAACGTTGTAGCTAAAGTAATCACCTTGCTTGAGTCCTTTTCCTGGATACCATGAATCAGAAGCTGAAGTGGCGTGTGCAGATTGTAATGCAACAGGAATAATTAACAAGAATGCAAAAATCGCGAATACTGTGTACTTTCGCATACATTTGCTAGAAAAAATGATCTAGTTAAATCTTTCAAAAGTGTGTGTCCCTTTCAAATAAGCAAATATAGTGGATTCATTTTATTCCGAATATGTGTGAGTGCGAAAAAGTACACATGTATGAAGTAGATTTCAAGCTCGACGGCATGGTTGTAGTTCCAACACACAAGAATTGCGGATTTGCCCTAAATGAAAAACAAGTAGACAAGTTCCAAAAAGAACTGGTCAAAACATGGGGCATTAAAGACGAAAGCGAAAAGTAAGATACCTAGTTTTTAAAAAAGAAAAGAAAAAAGGTTCTAAAACCTATATCAGAAGGAGCCTACGTGATCCTTGCAAACTGATGCTTTGCAAGTACAATTAGCTTCACAAAGGCATGAACCTTGCATTTCACAATCGCATTCTGCATTATTTTCTTTGGATGCTTCGCATCCACATGCTGCATCGGTCATACTTGGGGGATCTCACGCAGGGTTTTAAAAGTTATCGAAAGAGGTTTTGTCAAGTTAATCCATTATGAAAAATTTTGATAATACCTGCATCTTAAATATAAAAAGAAGTTAATACGCGGGTGGCAATTAAATCAATAAAGCAGAATTACACCTTTTCTGAAGATATCACATCTCTGATGAATATATTCAAAGAGATGGTCAATTTTTGTATAAAAATAGGATTACAAGAGAATATATCGACTCTAAAGAGATTTTCGTCACTGCATTACAAGGATTTATCCCAATTTGACATACCATCGAAATACAAGCTCACGGCTATGTCTCAGGCAATGGGAAGACTAGCTCAGAGAAAAAGAGACATGGGAAAAGGCAGATTTACAAAATCACCATTTGTATTAAAACCATATCTGGTTTCATGTTATGATTTCAAGATAACTGCCATGTTTTTGTCATTTCCAATTGCAAATAATGATAAGTTCTTGGTTAAACTAAACGAGTATACCATATCACAACTAAAAAATGTTGAACCTCGATCATTTACGATAACACCAAATTCTATCTCAATTTCAGTCAGGAGGGAAGTAGTGCAAATCATTCCTGAAAATGTAATTGGGATAGATAGAAACCTGAGAAATGTAACCATTTCAACAAATGTTGGAACTATAATGTACAAGACCAACAAATTACTTTCAATCAAGGAAAACTCAAGTCATGTTAGAGCATCATTTACAAGAAATGATGTAAGAACAAAAAATAAATTCTTCAACCAAAAAAAGAATAGACAATCAAGAAGAGTTCGACAATATCTACACAAGATATCAAAGGATGTAGTAGAAAGAGCAGTGAAGTCAAAAAGTATGATAGTATTCGAAGATCTAAAGGGAATTCGTAAACTCTACAGAAGAAGCAATGGACAGGGCAATAAGTACAGACGTAGACTCAATTCATGGTCTTACTTTGAACTGCTCAGACAAGTAGAGTACAAAGCTTCTTGGACAGGAATTCCAGTTGGATTTGTAGATCCTAAACGCACAAGCCAACTCTGCCCAATATGCGGAGGGAGACTCCAAGAGGACAGGTTTCACAGACGAAAATTGTTGTGCATTAATTGTAAGAAATCAATGGACAGGGATGTAATTGCATCCATGAATATTGCTTACAAGGGGTGGAGTAGGTTTTGCCATCCTAGAGGGCTTCCAAGTGAAGTTATGAATAGGAATGTGAGCACGCCACTAATCCTTCGAGTAGATGGAAGCAAGTTAATTGAGGTTCAAAAATGAACCACATGTTAATAGAATCTCGAAACATATCACAAAGGGCCACTTGATCCCTATGGCTGAGTTTTCATATCCCCAAGTATTTCATTTGTAGATTGCATCAATGATATAGCTTGGTTGTCAATTACCATAGGATCACTTTCAATATCAAGCCCTACTTTTAGAACATGAATAAATTCGGGATTTTTATGAATCTTATTTTTTATTTTAACGACATTATTTCTGTTGACATATCCAAGGTAAAAATAACAGTCTGAGAGAAGCGAATTTTTCACAAAGTATTCATATTTTTTCTGGATGATCCCAGAATTTCCATTGTTTTCTGTCATGTCAGAAAATCCAATCGTAGATTTTACCATTCTCGAGAGCAATGATGTCGACGACCTCTCTATTCCAAGGATTTGGTGGATTGTAGAAAACTTTTGGTTTACCTTGTCTGTTCTCATGTCTCTCATGATTTCCATCATGTGAGTCGGACTGGGCCTTTTCATATTAAGGCAGAATATTGCATCTGCCAAAGAATATGCCGCACATTTTATCCACACCCCTGCAAATGGATCCTGAATCTTGACAGAATCTTTTGCCTTGTTTGCAAGAATTCCTGCATCTACAAGACAACTTCTAGCATATGATGTTGTAATCTGTTCTTTTTTTTCTTTAATTTTTGACAACAACATTCTAAGCTTCCACTGGTCATCATTGATGATACTAACATCCTGCAAGTGATACAAAGTGTCACTGCTAGAATCATCAAGAGAGTAGTGACGTACCTTGACAAAATCATCTTGGATACGATGCACTGTTTCTCCGGATTGTCCATCCATTACTATAACATCATATTCACAGCATTCAAAGTGAGTTTGATCATTTCTGCATCCTCCAAAACCAACAGGAAAGTCAGAAAGCGAAAG